>JBCDID010000001.1:0-32085 GCA_038749355.1 Pseudomonadota bacterium
AGCGACGTCCAGTGCCAGACATCCATCAGGATCACGGTCATCCAGGCACTCAGCGGTTGCTGGGTATAGTTGTAGTCGAACCCGAGCCAGTTCAGCGAGAAACCCAACAGCCCGATATCCGGCAACGCGAAGATGTTCCACATGGCCCCGACCACGTTCCACGGGATCAGGAGCGGCAGCGCCATCAGCACGAGGCACACGCTCGCCCAAACGCCAGAGCGCGGCATCGCCAGCGCGATGATCACGCCCAGCGGTATCTCGATGGCAAGGATCGTGAATGTGAAGAGCAACTGCCGGCCGAGGGCCGCGTGGAAGCGTTCCGAGGCCAGCGTGTCCACATACCAGCGCTCGCCCACAAACGCGTAGACGCCGTAGAACACCTCCTGCACCGAGTAGTTCACCACCGTCATCAACGGGATGATCGCGTTCATGGCCACCAGGATCAGGACCGGCAGCACCATGAACCAGGCGCGTTGGTTGACTGTCTTGGTCATGGGGCGACCCTCCAGCCGTCCGCGTAGACATGCGTGGCGGCGGGGTCGAAAGCGAGGTGGATGCGGCCCGCGGGGACCTCTCCGGCCTCGGGCAGGATGGCGTTAAGTTCCGTGTCGCCATGGCGTGCACGCAGGATGCGGTGATGACCGATGTCTTCCACCCGCTCGACGTCTACTGGCAGGCCATCGGAGGCAATCCGAGTATGCTCCGGGCGCACGCCGATCTCCACCGGGCCGTTAACCGTGTAGCCCTGCCCCAGAGGAATCGCGGTCCCGTTCACCTGCGCCTCAGCCCCCGAGACCTCGGCAGGCAGAACGTTCATCCCCGGCGAGCCAATGAAGTAACCGACAAAGGTGTGTGCCGGCCGCTCAAACAGCTCCTGCGGCGTGCCGAGCTGCAGCACCTCACCGTCCAGCATCACCACCACCTTGTCGGCAAAGGAAAGCGCCTCGGTCTGGTCATGGGTCACATAGATCATCGTGTGGCCGAACTGGCGGTGGAGCTCCTTCAATTGCGTGCGCAGCTCCCACTTCATGTGCGGGTCGATGACAGTCAGCGGCTCGTCAAAGAGGATCGCGGCCACGTCCTCGCGCACCATCCCACGGCCCAGCGAGATCTTCTGCTTGGCATCCGCCGTCAGTCCCTGCGCGCGGCGGGTCAGGTCGGCACTGAGCCCCGTCATCTCGGCAATTTCGCGCACGCGCCGGTCGACATAGCCTTCATCGGCACCGCGATTGCGCAGCGGGAAGGCCAGATTGTCGTAAACGCTCATCGTGTCGTAGACGACCGGGAACTGGAAGACCTGCGCGATGTTGCGATCCGTGGTGGCGGCGCGCGTGACATCCTGATCGCCGAAGAGGATCCGCCCATGCGACGGGATCAGCAGCCCCGAAATCAGGTTCAACAGCGTGGTCTTTCCACAGCCGGACGGGCCGAGCAGCGCGTAGGCCTCGCCATCCTCCCAAACATGGTCGATGGAGGGGCGCAGCGCATAGTCAGAGGGCGCCGATGGGTTCGGGCCGTAGGCATGGGCCAGACTGTCAAGGCGGATCGCAACCATCAGGCGGCCTCCGCATAGGCAGCGCCCTGGGCCAGCCGCCCCAGCGCGTCGAACAAATACACGTGCTCCGCGCGGACATGGACCTCGACCGGCGCACCCGCCGCCACGTCGCGCACCCCGCCCACGCGGGCGACCCAGCGCGCGCCCTGGTGATCCAGATGGACATAGCTTTCGGAGCCGGTAATCTCCGTCCCGGTGCTGGTCGCCTGGAATGTCAGCCCGCCCGCCATCGGATCCAGCGACACGTGATTGGCGCGGAAGCCCGCCCGGTATTGTCCGTCCGGGACCGCCGAGAGCCCCTCGGCCGCAAAACTCCCCTCCGCATGGGTCAGGGTCTCGCCAGATTTGGTCAGTTGGACAAAGTTCATGGGCGGGTCCGAGAAGACCTCGGCCGTCACCGCGTCCTCCGGGCGACGATAGACCTGCGCTGTAGGGCCGAACTGCGTGACGCGGCCTTCCCAGAGGCAGGCAGTGTTGCCGCCCAAGAGCAACGCCTCATGCGGCTCCGTGGTGGCGTAGACGAAGATGGAGCCGGACGCCTGGAAGATCCGGGGGATCTCGGCGCGCAGCTCCTCGCGCAGCTTGTAGTCGAGGTTCGCCAGCGGCTCGTCCAGCAGCACCAGCCCCGCCTCCTTGACCAGCGCACGAGCCAAGGCACAGCGCTGCTGCTGCCCACCGGACAGCTCCAGCGGACGCCGCCCCAACTGGCTTTCGTCGAGCTTCATCAGCGCCGCGCTCTCACGAACCTTCCGGTCGATCTCGGCAGCGGGCGCCCTCCGCAACCGCAATGGCGAGGCAATGTTGTCGTAGACGGTCATCGAGGGGTAGTTGATGAACTGCTGGTAGACCATGGCGACGTCGCGGTCCTGCACCCGGTGGCCGGTGACATCGGCACCATCCCAGTGCACGCGGCCCGCGGTCGGGACATCCAACCCCGCCATGATCCGCATGATCGTCGTCTTGCCCGCCAGCGTGCGGCCGAGCAGGACATTCATGGTGCCGCGCTCGAAGGCGAGCGTCGTCGGGTGGATATGCCCCACCCCGTCCACCGTCTTCGCCACGTCTTCCAGCCGAAGCGCCATCGTCCCCCCTCAGGCCGCTGCCGGACCAGCGGTTTCTTTGACCGCTTCGCGCATCCAGTCCGCCAAAACTTCAACCTCTGCCGGTGCAAAACGCAAGCCGAGTTTGCTGCGCCGCCAGAGTACGTCGTCCGTGGTGCGCGCCCATTCGCGGGCAATGAGCCAGCGCAATTCGACCTCGTAGAGGCCATGGCCAAAGTCCTGACCGAGATCGCCATCGGCCTCCGTCAGCATCCTGATCGCATCCGTCCCATAGGCCTTGGCGAGCCTGAGAGCGGTCGCGGGATCGACGTCCGAGGTCACGGCGACCTGGCCTGCCAGCGCCTGAACGCCGTCCACCGGGAAATCGCCACCCGGCAGGGCCACGCCCGCAGTCCAGGGCTTGCCCATGTCCATAACCTCACCCAGCCGAGCCAGCACGTCTTCCGATAGCTTTCGGTAGGTGGTGATCTTGCCGCCATAAATGTTGAGGATCGGCGCGCCCAGGTCGCGGTCCAGTTTCAGCACGTAGTCGCGGGTCGCCTTGCTGGCCGACTCCGACCCGTCATCGAACAGCGGCCGCACCCCGGAATAGGTCCAGACGATGTCATCGGTGGTAACGAGCTTGGCGAAGTACTCGCTGACCAGCTTGCAGAGATAGGCCGCTTCCTCGGGCGAGCACTCGGCAGTCTTTGGGTCGCCCTCGTGTTCAACGTCGGTCGTCCCGATCAGGGTGAAGTCGGTCTCGTATGGGATCGCGAAGACGATCCGCCCGTCCGCGTGCTGGAAGATATAGGCGCGGTCATGATCGAAGAGCTTGCGGGTCACGATGTGGCTGCCGCGCACGAGGCGCACATGCTCGGAGGTGTTCAGCCCTGCCCGGTTACGCGCCATCTCCTCGGCCCAGGGGCCTGCCGCGTTCACGAGCGCGCGGGCGCGGATGGTGCGGCCATCCTCCAGCGTCACGGACCATGTGCCTTCCTCGACACGGGCGGAGACACAGGCCGTGCGCACCGCGATCTCGGCACCCCGGTCAACGGCATCACGGGCGTTCAGAACCACAAGCCGCGAGTCCTCGACCCAGCAGTCCGAGTATTCGAACCCCCTGGCGAACCGGTTGTTCAGGGGCGCGCCCGCGGCATCGCGGGCCAGATCCAGCGTCCGTGTAGCGGGCAGGATCTTCCGCCCACCAAGGTTGTCATAGATGAACAGACCGAGCCGCAGCAGCCATGCCGGGCGCAGCCCCTTGTGGTGCGGCAACACGAAACGCATGGGCCAGGAGATGTGCGGCATCGCCTTAAGCAGCACCTCGCGCTCTTGCAGGGACTCGCGAACCAGCCGGAACGCGTAGTGTTCAAGATAGCGCAGGCCGCCATGGAAGAGTTTGGTTGAGGAGGAAGACGTCGCCTCGCCCAGATCGCCCTTTTCACAGAGGAAGACCGACTTTCCGCGCCCGGCCGCATCGCGGGCGATCCCGCAGCCGTTCACGCCGCCGCCGACAATGCAGATGTCGTAGATGTCCGACACGCCCCCTCCGAGTTCGTTAGCGCTCGATAATGTTCGATTATTTTCGTTTCGCAAGAGATTTTCCCGATAAGGCTCAACCCGACACGACGATACTCACTATGCGGGTGCATTCGAAAATCAGTTCAGGCTTGCAAATCCACGAGTTTTCCGGTTCCGTGACCGCAAGGGAGCACGTCTTGGCCACCACATTCCGACAGCAGGAAATCATCGAAGTTGCGCGCAATGAGGGGCGCGTCACTGTGGAAGGACTGGCCCAGCGATTCGATGTGACACCGCAGACGATCCGCCGAGATCTCGGGCAGTTGTGCTCCGACGGTGTGCTCAGCCGGGTGCATGGTGGCGCGGTGCTTGTCTCGGGCCGGGCAAATATCGGCTACGAGACCCGGCGCGGCATGGCCGAGGAGGCCAAGCGTTCCATTGGCCGGATCTGCGCTGCGGCGATCCCCAATGACTGTTCGCTTTTCATCAATATCGGGACAACCACCGAGGCGGTTGCGCGCCAGCTTCTGGATCATCGCGGGCTGATGGCAATCACCAACAACCTGAACGTTGCCAACACACTGGCCGAGAACGCCGACTGCGAAGTGGTGGTCGCGGGCGGATTGCTGCGCCGGTCGGATGGCGGTCTGGTCGGTGAAGCTACCGAGGATTTCTTCGAACGGTTCAAGGTCGACTACGCGATCATCGGGGCCTCGGCGCTGGACGAGGACGGGGCGTTGCTGGACTTCGACATGCGCGAGGTGCGGGTTGCCCAGTCCATCATCGCAAACGCCCGCCAGACCTGGCTTGTGGCGGATGCGACCAAGTTCACGCGGACCGCGCCTGTCCGGATCACCGGGCTCGACGCGCTCGACGGGTTCTTCACGGATGCCGCGCCGCCGGAGTCCATCCGGGCACTCTGCGAGACCCACGGGGTCGCGCTGCACGTGGCGGCAGCGGGATAAGGTCTCCATCACATCCTGATCCCGCCGCCTACCTTTGCATCGGAGCCTCATACAATGGCCGTCTGCTCCCAAAGGCGCTGGAATGCACGAGACTAAGAGGCGGATGACTTCAGGGATTAGAGGTGCGCCCACTCAGAATCCGTTCGGCGGTATCGCGGCAGGGTTCGACAACGCTCATCGGATCCAGTTCGGCCTGCCAGTCCGTTCCGGGGGCGAGTTCGGCAAGCGCTTCTGGCAGCGGTTTGCTGGTCGCCACCGCCTGCTTGACCAGCGCCTGAGCCTCCGGGCGAGGCAATGTTTGGGCCAGGATGAAGCTCGCCTGCTCGGCCATGACACCTGACTGCGAGGCAAGAGTGGCAGCCATCCGATCCGCACACGGCTCCAGGGTCTCTGCAAGCGTGGTCGCGTGCCGGAGCGCAGCGCCAGTTGCGACCAGCATCTGTGGCAGCAGCACCCAATCGAGTGGCCATGCAGTGCCGTCGCGTTCCTCGTCATGTGTTGCCGCCGCCGCCAGCCCGGCATGCGCGTTCCGGATCAGCTGTGCGAGCACGCGAATGGTCTCCGGTCCCACCGGGTTGGCCTTCTGCGGCATGGTCGAGGAGCCACCGCCCGTACCTGCCTGCGCCTCGGCAATTTCCGGCCGCATCATCAGGATCAGGTCTCCAGCCATCTTGTCGAGCGCCGTCGAGACCCCTAGTAGCCAGTTGGCGAGCGCCAGCGGGCCATTGCGGTTCGTGTGCCATGGCGGACTTGCTGCAAGGCCGAGGGCGTCGGCCAACGCATCCGCTATGGCCGACCCGTGCGGCGCAATCGCCGTGTTCGCCCCCGATGCCCCGCCAAACTGCACCCGCAGAGCCTTTTCGCGGACTGAGCTAATTTCCGTTTCAGCTTCGATCAGCGGGGCCGCCCATTGTGCAATCCGAAGCCCAAAGGTGATCGGCGTCGCGATCTGGGATCGAGTCCGCCCCGCCATGACTGTGCTTTCATTGGCGCGGGATTGCGCAACCAGCATGTCCAGGAGTGTGGCCAGTCTTGGCTGAAGGACATCCAGTGCGGCTTGCCAGCCGAGCACGTGCGCGGTGTCGATCGCGTCTTGGCTGGTGGCACCCCAATGGAGCCATTGGCCGTGCTGCTCGGGAAGGTGCCGCCTCAGTTCCGAGACCAGCGCCGGGACGGGCACGCCCGAACTGGCGACGCCCTGAGCCAACGGTCCCAGATCTAGTTCGGCCCCGGCAAGACCGTGGTCGATGGCATGGCCAACTTCTGCCGGAATGACTCCGAGCGTGCCCTGAACCAACGCGAGCTTGCGCTCGAACAGAACCATCCGCGATATGTCCTGCGTGTCGCCCAAAATCTCGCTGAGCTCCGCATCCCCAAAGAGGGTGCCGTATAGCGGGCTTTCGAGCAGGTTCAGAGCCATGTGGTTCTCCGGCCCTTCGGGCTCCGGTGCATCATGGATGCACCCTACACGGGTCGCGCAAGGCTGCGTAGGGTGCATCCACGATGCACCCTTGTCTTCCTTGGCGAGACTTGTCAGCCAACAATCGTCGCTTCGGTCTTCTCGCGGATCTCGTCCGCTGAAACGTCATCCGCCGTCTCGACGATCTTCAGACCGCCCTCGACCACGTCAAAGACGCCGAGATTGGTGATGATCCGATCCACCACGCCCGCACCGGTCAGAGGCAGCGAGCACTCTTTCAGGAGCTTCGTCTCGCCCTTCTTGTTGGTGTGGTCCATGATCACGATCACGCGCTTGACACCCGCGACCAGATCCATGGCCCCGCCCATGCCCTTCACCAGCTTGCCGGGGATCATCCAGTTCGCGAGGTCGCCGTTCTCGGCCACTTCCATGGCACCGAGGATCGACAGGTTGATGTGCCCGCCGCGGATCATCGCGAAGCTATCAGCAGACGAGAAATAACTCGTGCGGTCCAGTTCCGTGATCGTCTGCTTACCGGCATTGATCAGGTCGGCATCGATCTCCTGCTCGGTCGGGAACGGCCCCATGCCCAGCATCCCGTTCTCGGATTGCAGTGTCACATCAACACCTTCGGGGATGTAGTTGGACACCAGTGTCGGGATCCCGATCCCGAGGTTCACATAGAACCCGTCTTCCAGTTCCTGCGCGGCACGCGCCGCCATTTGATTGCGATCCCAGGGCATTGCCTTGCTCCTTCTGGTCCGTGTTTCCGGCGTCAGTCGAACGTAAAGACGTCCGCGCCACCTATTTTCATCGTGCCGCAGTTCACCTCCGCGCCCGCCGCATCCATGCAGCGCCAGCCCGTCATGCGAACCTTGGTCAATTCCTCGCACGTGTGGTCGTCGTTCTCGATCCCGATCTCGCCGCTGCAGTCGGTGTCGACCCAGCCTTCGGGGCTCCAGGACGCGATGCAGGTCTTCACCTTGTCCCCGCGCACATGCACCTCGTACTGCACATCAACCTTCGAGTAGTTCGCCCCGAACGTATCGAAGCCGAGGCCGAACTCGCATTCCTTGAAGAGCTCGCTGTAGCCCTTGATCTGCATCCACACGCCCACATCAGCCTGCGCTGGCGCGAGGGTCAGCACGGACAGCGCCAAACCGGTCAACGCCGCACGACTGACCCGTGCGCCGGTCACGCCGCCCTCACGGTGCGTTGTTCGATGCGCTTCTCGTGGTCGCCTTTGATGATGCGCTGCACGAAGATCCCCGGCGTGTGGATCAGATCAGGATCCAGCGAACCGGTGGGCACCAGTTCCTCGACCTCGGCCACGGTCACCCGGCCCGAGGTGGCGACCATCGGGTTAAAGTTCCGGGCGGTCTTGCGGTAGATCAGGTTGCCCTGCTCGTCGCCCTTCCAGGCCTTCACAATGGCGAGGTCCGCGACGATGCCGCGCTCCATGATGTAGGTCTCGCCGTCGAAGTCCTTGTGCTCCTTACCTTCGGCAATCTGGGTGCCGACACCGGTCTTGGTATAGAAGCCCGGGATCCCTGCGCCACCGGCGCGCAGGCGCTCGGCTAGCGTGCCTTGCGGGTTGAACTCGATCTGCAACTCGCCCGATAGGTATTGCTGCATGAAGAGGTCGTTCTCGCCCACGTAAGACGAGATCATCTTCGCGACCTGCTTGTCCTGCAACAGCAGCCCAAGGCCGAAATCATCGACCCCCGCATTGTTCGAGGCAATCGTCAGCCCCTTCACGCCCGAGGCCTTGATCGCCGTGATCAGGTTCTCCGGAATGCCGCAAAGGCCGAAGCCGCCTGCCGCGATCATCATGTCATCGCTGAGCAGCCCCTCCAGGGCCTCCGCAGCGCTCGAATAGACTTTTCCCATTTCCTGTCCTCTCTCAGGCGGCTCGAAGAGGCAGGTCCAGGATCTCCCGGGCCTGCTGCCATGTTGCGACGGGGCGGTCGTGCTTTTCGCAGATCTCGACAGCCCGGCGGACCAGCGCCGCGTTTGAGGGTGCGAGCGTGTTCCGGTCGAGGCGGATATTGTCCTCCAACCCGGTCCGCGTGTGTCCCCCTGCGGCAATGCACCATTCGTTAACGACGGCCTGCCCGGCACCAATGCCAGCAGCGCACCATTCGGCCTCGGGTGCGAGGCGTTCCACCGTCTTGATGTAATAGTCGAACACTTCCCGGTCGACGGGCATAGCGTTCTTCACGCCCATGACGAACGGGATGTAGAGCTTCTTCGGCAGCCGCCCGTCCTTGTGCATGGCGACGGCCTGATGGATGTGGGAGAGATCGAAGGCCTCGATCTCCGGCATCACATCGTAGTTCACCATTTCGCTGGAGAGCCATGCCACCAGGTCGGGCGGGTTCTCGTAAACCCGGGTCGGGAAGTTGTTGGAGCCGACCGACAGCGAGGCCATGTCGGGCCGCAGTGGCAGCATGCCGCCTCGCGCCTGACCCGCACCCGAGCGCCCGCCCGTCGAGAGTTGGACAATCATGCCGGGGCAGTGCTTCTCAATCCCTTCCTTCAGACGCGCGAAGCGGTCGGGGTCCGAGGTCGGTGTTCCGTCCTCCTCCCGCACATGGCAATGGGCAATCGTGGCGCCAGCCTCGAAGGCCTCATGCGTGCTTTCGACCTGTTCCTCGATCAGGATCGGCACCGCCGGATTGTCGGCCTGCTGCGGCACGCTCCCGGTGATCGCCACGCAGATGATGCAGGGTTTGGTCATGTCTCGGCCCTCAGATGTCGAAGAAGATTGTTTCGCCTTCACCCTGGAGGCGGATATCGAAACGGTATTCACCCTCACCCGTCTTGGCAGCGATCAGGGTTGGCACGCGGTTCTGGTGCTCGATGCGGCTGAGGATCGGGTCCTTGCCAGTGTCATCCTCCGGGAAGTACATCCGCGTCTGCAGCCCGATATTGATGCCACGCGCCACGACCCAGAAGCTGATATGCGGCGCCTGCAGCCGCCCGTCGGGGAACGGAACCGCACCGGGACGCACCGTGTCAAAGCGCCACTCTCCGGTCGTGTAATCCCCTGCGCGCCGGCCCCAGCCGGTGAAGTTCGGGTCGGCCGCACCGCGCGGATCGTTGCCCGGGTAGATGCCGTCGGCATCGGCTTGCCAGATCTCGACCAGCGCATCCTTCAGCGGTGTCCCAGTCCCATCATAGACTGTTCCCGTGACGGTGATCCGCTCACCCCGTGTCTGGTCATTGACCATTGTGACGCCGAGGTCCTCCGGAAACACGCCTTCGATCCCGCAGAAATTCGGCACGCACCCGATATGGACATAAGGCCCCGCGGTCTGGCTCGGGCTTTCCTTCAACTGATCAAGCTTCTGGACCATCACATGCCCTCCACGCGGTTCTCGAACATGGTCTGGCGCTTGCCGCGCAGCACCATGTCGAACTTGTAGGCCCGTGCATCCATAGGCACTGTGCGGTTCATGTCCAGTGGTGCAATGAGGTCCTCGATCCCCTCCCGATGCGGCACCACGTCCACAATTGGGCAGAGCCAGATCAGAGGGTCGCCCTCGAAATACATCTGGGTGATCAGCCGCTGGCAGAAGCCGCGACCGAACAGCGAGAAGTGGATGTGCGCAGGGCGCCAGTCGTTCGCCCGGTTCGGCCAAGGATAGGGCCCGGGCATGATGGTGCGAAACTCGTAGGAGCCATCATCGGCCGTGATCGTCCGCCCGCAGCCGCCAAAATTGGGGTCGAGTGGCGCGACATAGCTTTCCTTGGCATGGCGATAACGCCCACCCGCATTGGCCTGCCAGAACTCGAGGAGCGTGTTTGGCACCCCGCGCCCGGTCTCGTCCAGCACCCGGCCGTAGACCACGATGCGCGGACCGATGGCGCTCTCGCCCTCGGCGGCGTAATTGTGGATCAGATCGTTGTCCAAGGGGCCGATGATGTTGTGGCCGAAGACCGGTGCTGTCGCCTCGGACAGCGTCTGCGGCATCGACAGCAGTGCACGGCTGGGCGAGCGCGCGACGGACGACTTGTACTGCGGCGTCAGTGCGGCGGGCTGCCAACCTCGGTCACGCGGAAAGAACCCGCCGCCGGGCGGCTGGTTGGTGAGTGTCATATGGCTATCCCCATGTCTTTATAGGTTTGCTTGACTACCTTCAGCGCGTGGTTCGCGGCGGGCACACCTGCATAGATCGCCACGTGCAGCATGGCCTCGCGCACTTCGTCCGGTGTCGCCCCGGTATTGGCGGTAGCGCGGACATGCATGGCGACCTCGTCCCACTGCCCGAGCGCTGCCAGGAGCGCGAGCGTGATCAGCGACCGATCACGGTGCGAGAGATCCTCGCGCGCCCAGACCGAGCCCCAGGCACCTTCGGTGATCAGCGTCTGGAAGGGCTCGTCGAACGCCGTCTTCGCAGACTCCGCCCGGTCTACATGCGCATCGCCCAGAACCGAGCGGCGCACCACCATGCCTTGATCGAACCGCTCACCCATCAAGCATTCTCCTTCAGGAACGCTGTCAGAAGTGCCGCGTACGCGTCCGGCTTCTCGACACAGGGCAGATGGCCGGTGCCGTCGATGACGTGGAAACGGGATCCTTGGATCATCTCGACCGTGCCGCGCACCAGGTCTGGCGGGCTGGAGCCGTCCTCGGATCCCGCTATCCCCAGCGTCGGCAGGGTAAGCTTGGCCGTGGACGCCGCGAGATCAGCCGCCGCGATCGCGCGGCAGCACCCGACATAGCCCTGTTGAGGCGTGCGGGTTAGCATGTTGCGCCATGCCTCGAATTCGTCCGTCGCGCGGAACTCCGGCGCGAACCAGCGCTCGAGAATGGCGTCCGCGATGCTGGCGATGCCGTTTGTCTCGATGGCCGAGATCCGGCCCTCCCACATCTCGGGCGAGCCCATCTTCGCAGCGGTGTTCGAGAGCACCAGCGCCTTAATCAGATCCGGACGCGTGGCCGCGAGCCCCTGCCCGATCATCCCGCCAATCGAAAGCCCGACGAACACACAGTTCCGCACACCGAGCATGTCCAGCAAAGTAGCCGCGTCCCCGACCAGCTGCTCCATGCTGTAGGGCGCGTCGGGACAGGACGATAGGCCATGCCCGCGCTTGTCGAAACGGATCACCGTCAGCCCCGCGGGCAGCCTTGCCACCACCTTGTCCCAAAGCCGAAGATCTGTCCCCAGCGAGTTGGCAAAGACAACCGGCATCCCCGCAGGATCGCCCTCTTCGCGCCAGTTCAGCTTCACGGTATCAAGGTTGGCTATGTGCATCCGGCTTCTCCTTACGGCAACATTGGCTTGCAATTATCGATATGTGAAGTGACAAATCATCCTTCTTAGTTTCCAAAAAGGGAAACCAATGATTGGTCGCCGTATCAAGTTCCGCCACGTGCAGTCGTTTGTCGAGATCTGTCGGGAGGGCAGCTTCAAGCTGGCCGCCGAAAAGCTGTTCCTGACACAGCCTGCAATCTCGAAGACGTTGAAGGAACTGGAGGACATTCTGGGTCACACACTTCTCGTCCGTGACCGGGGCGGCGTGCGCCTGACCGCGGATGGCGAGATCTTTCTGCGCTTTGCGGAGATGTCCATCGCGGCGCTTCAACAGGGCATCGACGGGATGGCGCAGCGTCAGAACGCGGGCCAACCGACCGTGTCCGTTGGCGTCCTGCCATCCGTGGCCGCGCGACTGGTTCCCGCAGTTGCGGAACGTTTCGGTCGGGCGATGCCAGAGGCAGTGCTCAAGATCGCAGACGGTCCCCTCGGTTTTCTCTTGGAAAGACTGAAGCTCGGCGTCCTGGATCTGGTGATCGGACGGATGGGCGCACACGAGCAGATGAAGGGAACCTCGTTCTCGGCGCTCTACCAGGAACGGGTCAGCTTCATCGTGCGCGCAGGCCACCCCCTACTGGACGAACCGAAACTGTCACGAATTGGGGAGTGGCCGGTGATATACCCGGTCGAGGGGTCTGCAATCCGGCCCATCGTGGACAGGTTCATGGCAGAACAGGGGATCGGCGAGGTGCCACGGCGGATCGAGACTGTCTCTGGCGCCTTTGGGCGTGTTCACGCGCAGAACAGTGATGCGATCTGGATCATTTCAGAAGGGGTTGTTGCAAGCGAGATTGCGCAGGGTCAACTCGCCGCCCTACCCTTCAACACCAACACGACGCTTGGGCCCATAGGGATCACTGCGCGCGAAGACTGGGAGTTCACGCCTGCTGCACAGCGGTTTCGCCGCATTCTGCGGGAGACTGTGGACACCGTGCCAGGGATCACTGTCTGACCTCAGACATCCCCCCAGCCATCAAATGAAGACAGGGTGAGGATGACTCCACCCCGCCAATGCCTCAAAGCTGTTCGAGCAGCGCTTCGGCGGAAGTGGACGTCATCTGACCCGGAGCGTCCTCCACATTGATCGCCTTCACGGTCCCGTCCGCGACCACGGCGGAGAACCGCTTGTTGCGCACACCGAGGCCCGCCGCGGACGCATCAAAGTCGAGCCCCATGCCCTTGGCGAGTTCCGCCGACGAATCGCCGAGACAGCGGATGCCGGCATCGGAGGCACCGGAAGCAGCGCCCCATTCCTTCATCACGAACGGGTCGTTCACCGACACGCACACGATCTCGTCCACGCCCTTGGCCTTCAGCGCGCCTGCATTCTCGACGAAGCTCGGCATGTGCTTCATGTGGCAGGTCGGCGTGTAGGCACCCGGGACCCCAAAGATCGCCACGGTCTTGCCCGCGAACACGTCGGCGGCGGCAACCTGGGTCGGGCCTTCGTCCGTCATCTCGAAAAGCGTTGCGGCAGGCATCTTGTCGCCAGCTTGAATGGCCATATCGAAGTCTCCTTCTGACTGTCGGTGGGTTGTCGGATTGATTATTTGGGCCCCATGCGGATCGCGCCGTCCATGCGGATCACTTCGCCGTTCATATAGCCCGTCTCGGCAATGAAGCACACGAGTTTGCCGAATTCGTCTGGATCGCCGAGGCGCACGGGGAAGGGCACCTGCTGGGCGAGGCTGTCCTGTACGTCTTCGGGCAGGCCGCGCAGCATGGGCGTGCCGAAAATGCCCGGGGCAATCGTCATGACCCGGATGCCGTTGCGCGAGAGGTCACGCGCCGCAGGCAGTGTCAGCCCGGCCACACCGCCCTTGGACGAAGCATAGGCCGCCTGCCCGATCTGCCCGTCAAAGGCTGCCACCGAGGCCGTGTTCACGATGACACCGCGCGCACCATCCGCGTCCGCGGGCTCTGCCTGAGACATCGCCCACGCTGCCTTGGACATCACCCGCATGGTGCCGATCAGGTTGATCTGGATGACCTGCTCATAGTGCCCCATGTCGATGGGACCGTCGCGCCCGATGGTCTTGCCCGGCGAGCCCACGCCCGCGCAATTCACGACGATGCGGGGCGCTCCATGGGCTGCGACGGCCTTGGCGATTGCTGCCTCGACGCTCTCGTCCGAGGTGACATTGGTCTCGGCGAAGAGCCCGCCAATGTCGGAGGCCACGGCCTCGCCGCGAGCCGCATCCATGTCGAAGATCGTGACCTTCGCGCCACGCGCTGCCAGTGCCCGGGCCGTGGCTTCGCCTAATCCGCTTGCCGCACCCGTCACGATGGCCGGGGTATCCGCTCCGATCTGCATGCCTGCCCTCCCTTGCGTTGCCGTGGGATCTACGCCTGTGGCACCTTTCCGCCAAGCCCCTCGCTACGAAAGATCCGGATACGGGTATCCCCATAGGTCCGGTCGTCCGAAAGAATCAGGCCGGGGGGCGCCTCAATCTCCGCGTCCACGCTCTCCTCCAGGACCACCACAGCCCCATCTGCCAACCACTCGCCATCCAGTGCCGACATCAGCGCCTTGGTGCCCAGGCCTTTGCCATATGGCGGGTCCACGAACACAAGATCAAAGCGACCGCCTCTGCACGTCCCCAATCGCGTGGCATCCCGGCGCCAAAGTTTCGTCTGCCCGATGGCCCGCAAGGTGTCGATGTTCTGACGGATCAGCCCACGCGCCGCAGGACCGTCATCGACAAAAGCGATGAAAGCGGCACCACGGGACAGGGCCTCGAACCCCAACGCGCCAGTCCCCGCGAACAGGTCGAGCACACGCATTCCGTCGATGTCCGGATAACCGCCATGGGTCAGCAGGTTGAAGAGCGACTCGCGCACGCGGTCAGACGTCGGCCTGAGATGCGCCGCACCGCCACCCCGCGCGCCCGGGGCGGCCAGCCGGGCTCCCTTGAAACGTCCGCCGATGATCCTCAATGGCCCAGATCCTTGGCGAACTGCACGCGTTCGAACCCGTCCTCCAGGCCCTTGCCAATCTCCCGGTACCCGAGATGGCGGTACATGCTCTGGTTCTCAACCATGGTGATGTGGGTGTAGAGCCGGATCCGGTCGAAACCGCGCCTGAGCGCCTCCGACTCAGCGAAACCCGTCAACAGACGACCGACCCCTTGCCCCTGCGCTTCCCGCGCAACAGCGACATTCTCGAGCATCAGCGCATCCGCCAGATCCGAGAGCACCAGAATGCCAGCCACACCAGCATTTGGCTCGGCAACCCAAACAGCACCCTCGGCAATCCGGGCTGCATAGTCATCCTGCATAGGCGCGGGCGGGCGGTCCATACGGGCGGCAAGCGGCGCATAGGCCTCGTGGACAATCCGCTCCACTGCGGCGAGGTCACCGCGCACGGCCTTCCGGATCACAGCACCTGGTCCAGCGCCTCGACAAGCTGGGTCATCTCGGCCTCGGTGTTGTAGTGGAGGAAGGAGAGCCGCAGCACCCCGTGCTCGACCGATACGCCCTGAGCCGCGACACAGCGATCGGAATAAAAACACCCGCCACCGGCCATGATCTTGTGCTCGGCAAGCTCGGTGGCCAGCTCCTCGCCCGGTCGCCGGTGCACAAGGCTGATCGTCGGCGCACGGCGTTCGGGGTCGGACGGCCCCAGCAATCGCACGTCGTTGCGCCCATCCAGCCAATCCATGAGCGGACCCATCAACGCGATCTCCCGCGCCCGCACCAGATCATGCGCTGATTGCCCTCCATGGCGTTCCGACAATGCCTCCGCATAATCAACCATGCCCGCAAGCGCACCCTGTTGCGCATGATCCGGCCCCGCAGGTGTGAACCATGTCCGCGGCAGCGTCTCGTTGAAATAATGCCCCTGCGGCGCCAACCGCGATGCCGCCTCACTTCGCACCGTCATGACGCCCTGATGCGGCCCGTGGGTCTTGTAGGCGGAGAACATGTAGACATCGGCGCCCAGTGCTCCCGCGTCAGGAATACCGTGCGGCGCATAGGAGACCCCATCGACCACCGAAATCGCCCCGGCCTCAAGGGTCATGGCGCAGATCTCGCGGACCGGGTTAATCTCGGCGACGATGTTGGAGGCATGCGGGACAGCGACAACCCGGGTCCGGTCAGTCAGCAGCCCCCTCAAATCGGAAGGTTCAAGATGCCCGGTGTCCGGGTCCAGCTTCCACTCGCGTATTACAAAGCCGTCATTGACCAGCCGCCGCCAATAGCCCGAGTTCGCCTCATGATCCTGATCGGTGACCACGATCTCGTCGCCCGGTTCGAACGCCTGCCGAACGGCTTGTGCCAGCACATAGGTGTTCTGCGTGGTGGACGGCCCGAAATGGATCTCATCACCGGTAACCCCCATCAGAGCGGCCAAGCGGGCTCGCGACTCATCCATCCTCGCACCACCTTCGGCAGAGGCAGGAAAATCCCAATAGGGCTGCACCTTGGTCGCGACATAGAACCGGTTCAGCCGGTCGATGACCTGCTGGCAAGCATAGGAGCCGCCCGCGTTTTCGAACATGGCCCACTCCTGCAGGGACGGCTCGGAAAACGCCGGGAACTGTGAGCGGACGAAATCGATGTCGAACATGAGTACCTCTCCAACACCCGCAACAGTGCCGACGGGCCGCGCGCGGGTGGGTTGGGCCGCCACAACCTGTCAGCCATCGCGACGTTGCCCGGGAGCGCGCGGACCGTCAGGCGTTGACGTCGACGACCACGCGGCCCTTGACTTTGCCCTTGAGGATCGAGGTGCCGAGCTCCGGCAGATCCGACAGCCCTGCCGTCGAGACCATCGCCTCCAGTTTGGCCATGGGAAGGTCACGCGCGATGCGCTGCCAGGCGACAACACGATTGGCCTGCGGCTGCATGACCGAGTCGATACCCAAAAGGTTCACACCCCGCAGCAGGAACGGCACGACCGTCGCGGGCACGGCGGCCCCACCGGCAAGCCCGACCGCCGCGACAGAGGTTCCATACTTCATCTGCGTCAACACGCGCGCGAGCATGTCGCCACCGACCGCATCGACACATCCCGCCCAGGCCTCCTTGTCGAGCGGGCGCGTGGGCGCCTCGGCAATATCTTCGCGGGGTACGATGGTGGTCGCACCCAGGTCTTTCAGGTAGTCAGCCGTATCTGGCCGCCCGGTCACGCCTGCGACCTCGTAGCCCAGATTGGCGAGGATTGCCGTGGCCACGGAACCCACGCCACCGGCCGCACCCGTGACCAGGACCGGACCATCGCCCGGCGCCATCCCGTGATTCTCCAAAGCCATGACGGCCAGCATGGAGGTGAACCCAGCAGTCCCGACCGCCATGGCTTGGCGCGTGTCCAACCCCTCGGGAAGGCGCGTCAGCCACTCCGCCTTCACGCGGGCCTTCTGGGAATAGCCACCCCACCAAACCTCGCCCACGCGCCAGCCGGTCAGCACCACCTTGTCACCGGGGGCAAAATCCGGGCTGTCGGAGCTCTCGACCGTACCTGCAAAGTCAATCCCCGGCACATGCGGGAAGTTGCGCACGAGCCCGCCTTTGGCGTTCACGCAGAGACCGTCCTTGTAGTTCAGGGTCGAATACTCGACCGAGACGACCACATCCGCCTCGGGCAGCTGGTCGACCTCCAGTTCCTGGATCTCCTGGCTGACCTGACCGTCCTCGGCCTTGTTCACCACAAGCGCGCGAAAGCCCATGCTCTTCTCCCTGCGAGGTAAATGACGAGTTTGAGTTGACACCTGTCACGCCAGAGGTTTCATGGCAACCCGAAAACCACAGCCGGGAAGTGTCCAACTCCGGCAATCCGGAGATGCCCCTGCATGAGCGCCCGTCTGATCTCCCGTTATGCCGACGACCCACGCGTTCTGACGGTCATTGTGACCGCCTTGATCGCCGCCGTTCTGTGGATGGCGACGTGGCAGACCATGTCCGGAATGTCTGGCATGTCCATGGACGGCATGGAGATGGGCGGAGGCATGTCGATGGATAAGCCCATGGAGATGGGCGACGCCATGCAGGCCGACAAGCCGATGCAAATGGAGAACATGCCGTCGGGTGGCTCCATGGTGCAGGGCGAGATGGCCGAGAGCATGCAGGACACCATGTCGGGCGATGCGCAAGGTGGCATGTCGGAAGGCATGTCAGAGAACATGTCCAGCGGAATGTCGAGCATGTCCGGCAATATGGCAGGCGGAATGGCGATGGATATGGACATGCCCGGCATGTCGATGGACCCCACCGACTGGTCCATGGGCACCATCGCGGCGACGACCACGATGTGGATCCTGATGATGGCCGCCATGATGCTGCCTGCAATGGCACCGGTTATGGCGATCTACGCCGGACTGGCGGCGAAAGAGGACAGCGGCGCGCGGTTGGCCCTGCGTATTGGCGTCTTCACCATGGGGTATTTCCTGCTCTGGGCCGTGTTCTCGGTGGCCGCGGCACTGGGACAATTGTCGCTCCGCGGATCCGAGTGGTTCACCATGGGCGGCACGCTTGCTTTACCCGTTGCGGCAGGCCTCCTGCTAATCATCGCGGGCGCCTACCAGCTGACGCCCATCAAGGAGTTTTGCCTCCGCCATTGCCGCCATCCGCTCACCTACCTGATGAGCCACTGGCGAGAAGGGCTCGCCGGCGCCTTCCCGGTGGGCGCGCGCCACGGCGTCTACTGCCTCGGTTGCTGCATCGCGCTGATGGGGCTGATGTTCGTCTTCGGCGCCATGGACGTGTTCTGGATGGCGATGATTGCCCTTTACTTCCTGGCGGAGAAAATCCTTCCCGCAGCCGAGATTTGGGGGAAGATATTCGGGGGCTTGCTGATCCTCGCCGGTATTGTCACATTGGCGCAGACTGTTATCTGAAGGACCCATGGCCGTGAAAACGCAAACAAAAGTCCGCAAGGCCATCCGGCTGCTCGCCCCGTCGATCACCTCGCGGATGCCGGGTACGGGCACAGACCTGGTGCCGCACGAGGTCGCGACCGCGTCCGAGGAAGGCTGGGTGATCAAGGGCGAGCTGGCGCTCAACTGCTCCTGCGACGTGTTCTGCCCCTGCGACGTGTCGCTCGGGGTCGCACGCCCGACACACGGGTACTGCCAGGCGTGGATGGCCTTCCACGTGGACGACGGGCACTATCAGGGGACACCGCTGGCGGGCCTGAACGTGGCACTGATGCTGGATATTCCTGGGCGCATGGCCGAGGGCGGCTGGACCGTCGCGCTTTACGTGGACGAAAGCGCCACTGATGCCCAGGTCACGGCCATGGAAATGATCTTGTCGGGTCAGGCCGGGGGGACCACGGGACTCCTGAAGCTGCTCGTTTCGAACTTCCTCGGGACCAAACGTGTGCCGGTGACCTATCAGGTCGAAGGTGCCGTGCGGACGGTGACGGCGGGCCGGGCGATCCTCGCGTCCATCGAGCCCATCGGCGGTGCCGACCCTGACCACCACGTCACGATCCAGAACTCCAAGTACTGGATGTCGCCAACGATCACGATCGCGAGGGGGCTGAAGTCGCGGTTCAGAGACTTTGGCCGGATGTGGGATTTCGAGGAATGCTCGGCCCAAGTTGTGAACCTGGACTGGAAGGGATAAGTGCTTCCAAAGTCGCCTATTTCAGCATTTGGGCATGAGCGCTTGCCAGGGATCGGGCACAATCTGGGTCCACCTCTGGATGCGCATAAGAGTTTCCGCCGGTTCGCTTGGAAGAAAGCGCGGGCGGAGCTCATGCCAAAGCTACCGCTGGAGGTCCTGAAACGCCGTGTTGCGCGGGCAAAGCAACTGGGGTTGGCCTATCCGCAATACGCCTCGATCCTTCTTGGGACCGGGCGCGACATCGTAGGATTTCTGTTCACATGCAATAGCTTGGGGCTTCGACTTGATCGTGCTCTGGAGTTGCCCGCGACCGTGTCAGCAAAGCTGAATTCCATAGAGCGTTGCCAGAAACTGCTATTGAGCGAACCGGAGGACAACCCTCTGCGCCTTGCCACGCGGCTCGCTAAGGAGACGCAGATACACTTCGCCAGTGCGTCTCGTGCGCCGGGGGAGCCCGCGCGGTGGCCGGAGGGACGCGCCGCGATCCGGGCCGCGCTCGATCCGCTGAAACTGCCGTCCGATACGGTGGTGATGATTGGCACCCGGTCGGAAGAACGCGCCTGGGCGGACGCTGCCAAACTCGCGCGCTTCCTGCCTGCGGAACAGTACTTCACCGCTTCGCTTAGGTTTGTTTCGCGCTCCGCGCGACCCGGTGCATCACGCCCCTAGCGGGGCTTTGGATGCACCCTACACAGCATGCGCTCCGACTGCCCGCTTAGGGTGCATCCGCAGTCGTTTGCGACGCAGATGCACCAATGACTCACTTGAACGCATTGGTGCCGTCTGGCGTATCAACCTCGTAGGTATTTAGCGTCAGCGACACGAGCGCGTAGTAGCCGCAGAGGCCGACCACGTCCATTAACCCATCCTCGCCCAACACCTGCCGTGCGAGCGCGAACTCATCATCCGACAGCCTGTGGCGAAGGTTCAGAGCCCGCGCGGTCTGGTAGACGGTCTTGGACTTCATGTCCTCGAACACAGGTTCACGATCCTCGCGGATTGCTTCGGTGATCGCCTCCGGCACACCCTCTTCATGCGCGAACCGCACATGGGCCCACCATTCGAACTCGGCCTTGTAGTGCGCGCCGGTGACCAGAATCGCGATCTCCGCCAGGTCCCGCGTCAGCGATGTATTGAACCGGAAATACTCGCCGAGCTTCTGCCCGGCCATGGCCATCTCGGGATTGGTGATCCAGGCAAGAAATGGTCCGCGGATTGACCCACGCGGCCCCGAAGTGATCGCGTCATGGACCTCCTTCTGAGCGGCACTCATGTCCTCGTAAGCAGGCGTCGCAAGGCGGCTCATCGCGTCTTGCTCCAATCGGGTTTGCGTTTCTCCAGAAAGGCGGTGATGCCCTCCCGGCCTTCAACACCACCCAACGCGGTCGCAATCCCATCAGCCTCGGCATCCAGCTGATCCCTAAGCGATGCCGTTCGCGCCGAGTTGATCAGGGCCTTGCCCTTCGCCAAAGCCTGAGCGGGCATCTCAGCAATCTCGGCAGCCCATGTCATGGCGGCATCCAACGCACCGCCAGGGTCGGTCAGCCGGTTGACCAGCCCCAAAGTATGCAGCCGTTCCAATGGGGTACGGTCGCCGGTGAACACCATCTCCGACACCGTGTGCCGGGGCAGAGCCGTTCCCAGAAACGCGGTTGATCCTCCGTCAGGCGTCATGCCGATCTTGATATAGGCGACCGAGGCATAGGCATCGCGCGCACCCACGATCAGGTCACAGGCCGCCATGATGGACGCGCCCGCCCCAGCGGCACCGCCATCCACCGCTGCGATGATCGGCTTCGGGCAATCGCGCATGGCGTGGATCATATTGTGGAGCTTGTCGACCGAGGAGCGGCGCGTGTCATAGTCGGCCTCGGAACGTTCCTTCAGCCCATTGATGTTCCCGCCCGAACAAAAGAACCCACCCGCACCTGTCAATACGATCGCGCCCACAGCCGGGTCGGAGCCTGCCTCATCGACGACCTCGCGAAAGCCCTCATAGAACTCCCAACTCAGCGCATTCTTGGTCTTCGGGTCGTTGTTCACGGCCTTTAGGACGCGACCATGGCGCTCGACGATGATGCGTTGTTCAGACATCGGCAGTCTCCCGGGTCAGTTCGGCGAACCGGGCGAGATGGTGGTCGGTATCCCCAAACAGGTGATCGATCATCACAATGCGCTTGGCGAAGTGGGGCAGCGGCCACTCCCAGGTCATCGCGACGCCGCCATGCATCTGGATGGCTTCCTCAGCGACCAGCCGCCCGGCCCGGCCTACAAGGTTCTTCGCCGCTGAGATGTTGGTCTCCCGGGTCAATCGGTCGGCCTCAAGCGTGTTCGCGGCGAGCATGACTGCCGAGCGCGCCTGCTCCAGTTCCATCACAAGATCGACCATTCGGTGCTGTAAGACCTGATTGGCACCGATGGGTTTGCCGAACTGTTTGCGGTCCTTGAGGTAGGCAAGCGTCTGATCCTTGGCGGCCTCCATGGCGCCGATGGCCTCAGCAGAGACCGCGAGTGTGCCCGCTGCCAGGGTGCGCTCGATCAGAGGCCAGTCGGAACCGGGTGTGCCCAGTGGCTCCGCCTGGGCTTTGGTCAAATGGATCTCGGCGACGTGCGGCCCATCGATCGACTTGTGCCCCGTGATCTCAACGCCCGGCGAGCCCGGTGTCACAACGAAGCAGCCAAGCCCTGCTTCATCCGTAGGGCCTCCGCTCGTCCGTGCGGTGACCACGATCAGATCAGCAGTGGCGCCGTTCACGACCACCGCCTTGGCGCCTGTCAGCTCCCAGTGATCGCCGGCACGCTCGGCTTGGGTCTCGACATGGGTTGGCGTGTAGTAGGCGTCAGGCTCGGTTTGGGCGAAGGCCAGCAGCATACGCCCTTCCATCGCGGCCTCGATCAGTTCGCTTTGCCCATGCGCGGCCAACGGGATGGAAGCGAGCAGCGTCGGAAGGAAGGGTTCGACCACGATCCCGCGGCCGAGCGCCTCGAAGACCAAAGCGACGTCTTCACCAGTGCCGCCGAACCCGCCGTGGTCCGGGCCGATCAACGCACCGACCAGACCGAGTTCGCAGAACTGTGCCCAGATCTCGCGATTGAACCCATCCTCAGATCCCGTCGCCGCGTGGCGGGTCTCAATCGGGTATTGCTCGCGGATCATCCGGTCCGCTGTATCCTTGAGCATCTGGCGCTCTTCGGACAGTTCGAAGTCCATGTTTTCTCCCCATCAAGGGTGCATCTCGTGCCGCAAGCGGCACTCTGGACGACACCCTACGCGGCGGTGGCCGCAGCTCTCCGTGTAGGGTGCATCCAAGCGTTCCCGGGAACGCGTGATGCACCCCTGTTTCAGAAACCGAGCACCGCCTTGGCGATGATGTTCCTCTGGATCTCGTTCGACCCACCATAAATCGAGGTCTTGCGCACGTTGAAGTACCGCCGCGCCGCTCTTAGCGCAGGTTCCGGTCCCGGTGGCTCGCCATTCCATCCCGGATCAAACGCCTCCGCGATATCGGGTGCAGCGTACGGTCCACAGGCCCGGCGCATCAGGTCTGTGCACTCCTGCAGCACCTGCGTCCCCTTGATCTTCAGGAATGAGCTTTCTGCTCCGGGCGCCTTGCCCGCCCCAGCCGAAGCGATGATGCGGTTATTGAAAACCTCGAGCGCTGCCAGATCGATCTCCACCTGCGCGAGCCGCGCCGCGAACATCGGATCTTCCAACAGCGGTTTGCCATCCTTCATCTGCTTGGCCGCCGCCTGCCGGATCCCTCGAGTGGCAGCCTTCGAATTACCAACATTCGCAATCCCGGTCCGCTCAAAGGTCAGCAGGTACTTCGCCAGGGTCCAGCCCTTGTTCTCCTCGCCCACGAGGTTCTCGACCGGGATCTTCACATCGGTCAGGTAGACCTCGTTGACCTCGTGTTCGCCTTCGAGCGTGTAGATCGGGCGGACCTCGACTCCGGGTGTGGACATGTCGCACAAGAGGAACGAGATGCCCTCCTGCGGTTTCGCGGCATCCGGATCGGTCCGCACCAACAGGAAAATCCAGTCGGCGAAATGGGCAAATGTTGTCCATGTCTTCTGGCCGTTCACCACGTAATGATCGCCTTTGCGCACGGCCTTGCAGCGGAGCGATGCAAGATCCGACCCGGCCCCCGGTTCCGAATAGCCCTGACACCAGAACTGCTCATCATTCAGGATCTTCGGCAGGTACTCGGCCTTCTGCGCCTCCGAGCCAAACTGGATCAGCACCGGCCCCAGCATGTTCAGCCCGAAGGGCACAATGCGTGGCGCGCCAGCCGCCACGATTTCCTCGTCGAAGATCGCCTTCTGCGCAGGCCCCCATCCGGTCCCGCCATGTTCCACCGGCCACATCTGCGCGAGCCAGCCCTTGGCGCGCAGGATCGCGTGCCAGGTGAGGTAGTCCTCCTTTGCCAGCCGCGTACCCTTGCGGACTTTCTCGACCAACGCAGGCGGCAGAGCCTCAGCCAAATAACTGCGAACCTCGTTCTGAAACGCGCGTTCCTCTTCGGAATATGTCAGGTCCATAGCTGCCTCCTAAAGCGTATCCGCCGTGCCCCAGATGGTCGTCACCTGGGACGAGAGCACACCCCCATTGCCGTGCGCAAGGCAGAGCTTGGCGTCAGGGATCTGTTGCCCCGGCGCGTCGCCGCGGGCCTGCCGGATCGCCTCGATCATCACGAACATGCCGTACATGCCCGGGTGCACGCAGGACAGGCCACCGCCATTCGTGTTCACTGGCAGCTCCCCGCCCGGCGCGATCCGACCGCCCGAGACGAAGTCCTTGCCCTCGCCCTTCTCACAATACCCGAGATCCTCCAGGAACAGGATCGGGGTGATGGTGAACGGATCATAGAGTTGCACCGTGTCCATGTCGCCCGGCTGCATGCCCGCCATCTGAAAGGCGCGCCAACCGGAATCCGCGGCACAAGTCGTCGTGAGCGTCGGCATGGTCGAAATCATGCGGTGATCGTGCGCCATCGCAGCCCCCAACAGAAAGACGGGCTTCTGCCGAGAGTCTTTCGTGCGGTCTGCGCGGGTCATCACCATCGCCGCAGCGCCGTCCGTCACAAGGCAACAATCCAGCTTGCCCAGCGGGTCCGAGATCATCCGCGCGCTCAGCACGTCGTCGACAGTCAGCGGATCGCGGGTGAAGGCCTCTGGGTTGTGCGAGGCCCAACCGCGGGCGGCAACAGCCACCTCCGCCAGATGTTCCCGCGTCGCGCCGAACTCATGCATGTAGCGTGCAGAGGCCAGCGCGTATGCCGTGATGGGATTGCGCGGCTCGTATTGTGCCTCGTAGGGCATCGGCTCAGAGACGGACTGGAACCCCCCAGCCGTGCGCTGGTTCGACCCATAGGCAATGACCGCCACATCCACGAGGCCCGCATCCAGAGCCATTGCCGCATCCAAAGCATGCGCCATGAAGGACGACCCACCGATGTTGGATCCTGAGGAGTACTTCGGATGAATGCCCAGATGCTCGGCCAGCGACATGGCGGACATGGAATGCACGGCGGTCGCGGCCCAGATCCCGTCAACGTCCGAGAGCTTCAGGCCCGCGTCCTCGATTGCCTTGATGACGGCCACGCCCATCAACTCGGTCGAATTCCAGCCCGGCGCCTCGCCGCAACCATGCGTGGCCGCTCCGATACACGCCGCTTTGCCACGGAGGTGTGAAAGATCAGCCATTAGCGCGCCCTCCTGCGGTCAGAGCGGTACGGGAGGTCCGGGCGCCACGGCGCGCGCAGCCCGGACGGGCGAGCACGCCAGGTATCTCGTGTGAACGCACGCCAGTGCGTGAACTCCGTTTGACCCGATCCATCACACCACCTCCCAGAAGACAGCGGGCGCACCGTTCAGATCTTCGATCTTGGCACGCACCTTCTGACCGATTTGCACCTCTGTGGGATCGACGCCGACGACACGCGACATCATCCGCGGCCCCTCGGCCAGATCGATGAGCGCCACGTTGAACGTGCCCCCTTTTTCGGGCGAACGACGGTTGGCCGTGCTGGAATAGACCACACCCTCGCCCGACGCTTCGACCCATTCGAGATCCGTCTCCCCTGTCCCCGGCACGAAGGCACGCGGATAGAAGACGTAGACCCCGGTCGACGCCGATCGCTGGATCATGAATTTGCCCTCGGCAAGATACGCCCTGAATTGTGCTTCCGGTCCCATGTTCACTCCGCTGCTTCTGCTGTTGCGAGGCCCAGCCGAGCGCGGGCCGCCAGATACTCCGCCTCCAGCCGCTCGACCATCGCCGCCGCGCTCTCAACTGCCTTGATGGCGGCAATGCCCTGCCCCGCTCCCCAGATCTCCTTCCAGGACTTGGGCTTCGATGACCCGGAGGAGAAGTTCATCTTGGTCGGATCGCTTTCAGGCAGGTTGTCCGGATCCATTCCGGCCCGCGTGATCGAGGGCTTCAGATAGTTCCCATGCACACCGGTAAAGAGGTTCGAGTAGATGATATCGTCAGATGTGCACTCGACCAGCATCTGCTTGTACTCGGGCTGTGCATTCGCCTCCTCGGTCGCGATGAAGGCGGTACCGATATACCCGAGATCCGCACCCATGGCCTGAGCCGACAGCAACTGATTGCCTTCGGAGATCGCGCCGGACAACAGCACCGGCCCGTCGAACCACTCCCGGATCTCGGAGATCAGCGCGAAGGGCGAAATGGCCCCGGCATGTCCCCCGGCCCCGGCAGCCACGGCGATCAACCCGTCAGCCCCCTTGTCGATGGCCTTCTTGGCGAAGAAGTTGTTGATGATGTCATGCAGCGCGATGCCGCCATAGGAATGCACCGCCTCGTAGACCTCCTCGCGCGCACCAAGCGAGCAGACACAAATCGGCACCTCGTGCTTGACCATGATCTCCATGTCGCGCTGCAGGCGGACATTGGACCGGTGCACGATCTGGTTCACGGCGAAGGGTGCGGCTGGCCGGTCCGGGTTCGCCTGATTGTGCCGGTCTAACTCCTCCTTGATCCGGGTGAGCCACGCATCGAGTAATGGCGGTTCGCCCTCGGCCTCCCGAGCGTTCAGCGCCGGGAAACAGCCTGGGATGCCAGCCTTGCACTGGGCAATCACCAGCTCCGGGTTCTGGATGATGAACAGCGGTGCCCCGAAGGCCGGGATACGCAGGTTCTGCAGGATGGGAGGGAGCGCCATCAGGTCCTCTTCACGATCAGCGCGTCCAGCGCGACGCAATCATGCTGGCGCGCGCGGACGGGGTTCATTTCGACGGATTCAAGCGTGTCGGCATGGGCGGCTGCGAAAAGCGAGAGTTTCGATATCGCCTCGGCCACCGCATCCATATCCACCGGGTGTTTGCCGCGATAGCCCTTCAGCAAGGCGACGCCCTTCAGCTCCTCGACCATTTCACGGGCGGTCAGCTCACTGACGGGCGCGCGGCGGAAAGCGATATCGGCAAAGATCTCGGTGAAGACACCGCCCAGCCCCGCCATGACCACCGGGCCGAAGACCGGGTCCACCTTTGCGCCCAGGATCAACTCGACGCCACCGTTGACCATTGGCGAGACGATCACCCCGTCGATATGCGCGTCCGCCTTGTAGTGCGTCGCGTTGGCGGTGAGCTGGTTGTAGGTCCGTGCTGCCATGTCCTCGGTAATGTGGAGCGCCACGCCGCCGGCCTCAGTCTTGTGCAGGATGTCGGGGCTCGCGATCTTCATAGCCGCCGGGCCGTTCAGCGCCGCGACGGCCTCGTGCGCTTGGCCAGAGGATTTGACCAGCACGTCCTCGACCATATTTAGACCCGCCGCCGCCAGCACCGCCTTGGCCTCGTGTTCCCCCAACGCACCGTCCGGCAAAGACGGCAGGGCGGGGACGGCAGGCGCCGCAGTCGTCCCCCGCACAAAGCTCTGGCCGAAGAACATGGCCGCTGCCATGGCGTTAACGGCCCGCGAGGGGTCCTCATAGCAGGGATACCCCTCATCCTCGTATTGCGAGATGATTTCATCCGGGCCGATGATGGATTGGATGAAGAGCGTATCGTCCCGGCCTTCCATCGCCGCATTCAACCGGGCGATCAGCTCGCCCGAAAGCGTCGGGTTCCCAGCCACGGACGTCCAGAACCCGACCAACCCGTCATAGCCGCCCTTGTCGAGCATCAACGCGGTGAACCGGTCGATCAGCGAGAGGTCGTTGAAGAACTGCGCGGTCACGTCCACCGGATTGCGGGGACCTGCGAACGGCACGACCTCCTTGATGGCAGCCTGCGCGTCCTCCGGCATGGGCGCGATGTCGAGGTTCGCATCCTCGGCCGCATCCGCCATCAGGATCCCACCCCCGCCCGAGATGGTCACCAGGCCCACCTTCTTGCCTGCCGGATAGATGCGCGGGCGGCAAGCGATGGCGGCGTCCAGCATGTCTTCGGTGGACCGCGCGCGGTAGCAGCCGCCCTCGCGTAGGATCGCGTCATAGACTGCGTCTTCCCCTGCCAGCGAGGCTGTGTGAGAAGACGCTGCCGCCGCCCCTGTCGCCGTGCGCCCGACCTTCATCATGATGACCGGCTTGCGGTTGGCGCGGGCAACTTCCAGCGCATCGACCAGCATCGGCCCGTCCTTGATGGACTCGGTATAGGCCATGATGGAGTGCACGTCCTCGGCCTCGGCCAGCAGGCGGATCGCCTCGGCGGTGTGGACGTCGGCCTCGTTGCCGGTGGTTAGCCAGTAGTTGATGCCAAGGCGTTTCTTGCGGGCTGCCATGTAGATGTGGCTGCCATAGGCGCCGGATTGAGAGGCCACTCCGATATTGCCTTCGAGCGGCGGGGCGTATTCCAGCGAGGAGGTAAACGTGGCGTAGAATTTGTGGGCATGATTGAAGACACCGAGGCAATTGGGGCCAATGATCCGGGTGCCGGAGGCGAGCGCGAGTTCGGTCAGTTCCGTTTGCCAGGCAGCACCCTGCTCGTCGACCTCGGCAAAGCCAGAGGAGAAGATCATGACGCACTTCGCCTGCTTGGCGATCGCCTCCTTCATGACGCCGATGACGTGGGGCGCAGGCACGGCGACGAGGACAAAATCAACGGACCCAGGCACGTCCGACAGGGTCGGATAGGCCTGAGCGCCCTGTACGAAGTCCCGGTTTGAGTTGACCGGGTAAACCGGACCATCGAACCCGTAGTTCAAGAAGTAGTTCAGCGGTCGCCCACCGATCCGCGCGGGGTTGTCCGATGCGCCAACCACAGCGATGGAGGCAGGTGCAATGAGGTCGTCGAGTGTCGTCATGTTGTTGCTCGCTTCGCGCGCCCCGGTGCATCAACGTCGAGACAAGCTCGACGAAGGATGCACCCTACGCGGAGCCCCGCGGCCCGCGCCGCGTAGGGTGCATCCATGATGCACCGTGGCGCCGAAGGCGCAATCATACAGTTGCAACCGGCATAGTCGGCGAACCAACAGCTCCCGGCAGACGTAAGGGAGGGGCTGTCAGGAAGCAGCGGTTTCGGCCCGTCTCTCGAAAGTAGGCCGCCAGATCGCCGAGCCACCAGATCTCGCCCAGCGGAATGCCCAGCTTGAACAGGCAAAGCTCGTGGATCGGCAGCATGGCCCGCTGCCCCACACCGGTCCGCGAGGGCGCGCGCTCCACCGCGTAGTTGTCGGAGATCAGGGCTACGAGCCCACTGTCACGAATCCATTCCTGCAGCTTGGGATCACGGCCTTCCAGCGCCGTGCAGCTTCCATGTAGCATCTCGTGGGATGGGTTCCGCTCCATACCCAGCATCAGTTTGGTCCAGCCGGTATGCAGGATCACCATATCCCCTTGCTCGACCTCGACCCCTTGCGCGGTCATGCATTCCGAGAGCCCGTCGAAATCCACATCCATATGCGCCTCACCGAAGCTAGCATGCAAATCGATCATAACGGCGCGGCCCTGCACGCAGGTCTCAGCCATGGTCTCGATGCCCAGCCGCGTGGCCTCGGAGGCGGTCAGCCCGCCGCAATCCTCGCAAGGCACGCCTTCCGAGATGTGCTCGCCTGCGCGCCACCCATTGTAGAAGACCTTTTCGGCCACCCCGTCCCCGTCCGCGTCGAACAGGCCGCCCACATGGCACAGCGCGTCCCACTGGGTCGAGTACTGCGTGTGGATCATCACGCGGTCATCGTTCACCACATCGGTCAGGTCCGGGTTGCCGAGCGCGTCCTTCAAAGGAAGTAGATATCTGTCCGTCCCGTCCGGTGTGCGGGTGGCAAACCTCTGCGGCGGATGGCGCGCCGGGTTCAGGATGTTCCCGCCAGGATAGTCCAGCGGCATGGAGAGGCAAAAGGAACGCCCCTCTTCCACTTCAGCAACACCTTTCTTCACCTGCTCCGACCCCAGCCAGTTCAGCCGTCCAATCTGGTCATCGGGACCGAAATCACCCCAATTCGAACCTTCCGGTCTGTTCTTCCAGCGCATCCTGAGACCTCAGTTCGGCGTATGAATGGGAAGACCGAGCAGCGCCCGGCGCCTTAGCCACGTGGTGGGTCGATAGCGGTCCTCGCCGGTGATCTGCTGGGCCGTCTCAAGTACACGGAGCGTCGCCGCCAACCCCAGTTGGTCGACAATCGCCACGGATCCGTGCGGGTAGTTAAGGCCAAGCTGCATGGCCGTGTCGATATCCTCTGGCGATGCCAAGCCAATCTCAGCCATGTAGCAGCCGAGATTGCCGACCATCGCGACCATGCGCTGGCCGACAAAACCCGGTGAATCGTTGATCCACGTGACGGCACGACCTGAGGTGATGATTGTGGCGGCCACGCTCGCGAGCGCGGCCGTGTCCGCACCCGGAGCCGTCATGACGGTCACGCGCTTGGACGTGTCCCCCGAGAGGTCCACGCACAGAAGGTCCTTCGGGTCGATCTTCGCGGACACGGCGACAGAGGTCGCGTCCAACCCAACTGGCGCGGCCAATACGGGCCCGCTCTCACCAACCTTCAGTCCGACCTCGTCGCAAAACGCTTTCAGCGCAGGGTTCTGCCCGGCCATCCGAACCTCTGCGACTGGCAAGGCGTCAGTCGTGAAGTCCGGCGATGGGCGTTCAGAGGGCTTGCCGCCGTCGTAGGCAAACCATCCCTGCCCCGATTTGCGTCCGAACTGGCCGGCATCGAACTTGGCCGCGTGATTGGGCGCGGTACGAATCCGCGGGTCCTGCATGTAGCCGTTGTATACGATGTTGGAGACGGGAAAGTTCACGTCGATGCCGGTCAGATCCATCAGCTCGAACGGCCCCATACGGAACCCCCAGCAGTCGCGCATGATGGCATCGACTTGCTCGGGGCGCGCCACGCCTTCGTGCTCAAGGCGCAGGCCCTCAGTCGTGTAGGCGCGTCCACCCATGTTTACGAGGAAACCGGGGCTGTCCTTGACCTCGACGGGTGTCCGGGTCATCCGGCGCCCGAGTGCCATGAGATTCGCAATGGCCTCGTCGGAGGCCTCCGCCGGGCGGATCACTTCCACCAGTTTCATGAGTGGTACGGGATTGAAGAAATGGAGCCCGGCAATCCGGTGACGATGCTCGCAGGCGCGCGCAATGGAGGCGAGCGGAATTGACGAGGTGTTGGACGCCAGCAGGCAATCGCTGCTGACGACGCCTTCCAGTTCCCTTAAAAGCGACTCTTTGACGTCGAGATCTTCGAAAATCGCTTCGGCCACCGCGTCGGCGCTGGCTAGACCAGCGAGTGACTCGACTGGTTCCAGTCGAGCCAGAACCTCTGCCACCTCGGCCTCACCCATGCGCCCCTTCTCGACCAGACGATCCAGGCGCTTGCTGATCTGATCGCGGCCATGCGCGGCGCCGCCTTCACGGGCATCGAACAACAAGGTCCGCATGCCGCCCTGTGCCGAGACCTGGGCAATACCCTGCCCCATCGCGCCGCACCCCACGACGGCAACAACATAGTCCGGCTGATCCGGGGTTTTCATGCGTCCTCCCACGCCGCGGCTCTGAAGTCCGCGTTCAACGCAACCCTAGCACCGCGCATCCAAATTTGAATGCGCAAGTTGCGAGAATCTAGGACGTGATAGGTGGAGCGCCCGCCGCTGCGGACACCCGGATCAGCGCACCAGCTTCGGGCGGGCTGGCGTGTTGGATTTGGGCGCGTCCAAACCTGCAGGCCCACCGAGCTGGCGAACCTCCATCGCCCAGTCGAGCGCAGTTAGCTGCGCCGCTTCGGACAGGCCGAGCAGCGTATCGCCAAGACCAGCCTGAAGGCGCGATACCAGAGAGCGTGCACTGTCGAGCCGGTAGCCCGAGAGTTCACGACCAGCAAGCGCCCCATCGAACTCCATGATCCTCGATTCGGCTGCCTGACGGAAAGCGTAGATTGCCTCTTCCTGCGCCAGAGACACATAGTGGCGCGCCCGGCTCAGATAGGTCCCGACCGAGGGGTTTTGGCGGGTTATCTTCTCGAACCCGTAGAGCGCACCCTGATAGGCTGTGCCGGACATCTCGCTTGTAGTCGGCACCGCAATCGTTCCCCGCTCCAGGTCCATGGTCAGCATGTCGAGCTTGGCACCCGTCGGGCGAAGGACCATTCGTCCAAGATCCCCCGAGATATCGAGGAACTCCTGTGGTCCAACAAGGTTGCAAACGTTCAGCGCCTGATCGAGTCCGTAGGCCACGTCGATCGTCAGCACTCGTTCGTCATCAAGCCCGGCGCCGTCGGACATCC
>JBCDID010000002.1:0-29794 GCA_038749355.1 Pseudomonadota bacterium
CCGTTCGGCGTCGTCCAGGTATAGAAATCAATCATCAGGTTCTCCTGTCATCGCGCGCAGGTCTCTCGGCGCCGCGCGCGGGGTGGGTGGGCCTGCCGCAACCTCGACATCCCGTGCAATTCTCTCAAGGGAGCGCGCGGCGCACCTTAGACATGCTGGCCGCCATTGATCTCGATCTCGACCCCGTTCACATAGGCTGAGGCATCGGTGCAGAGGTAATAGATCGTCCGCGCAACCTCCTCGGGCGTGCCCAGACGGCGCATGGGGATCGCCTTGGCCAGCTCTTCCGTCCCGGGCGAGAGAATGTCCGTCTCAATCTCTCCCGGCGCAATGGCGTTCACGCGCACGCCCAGCGGGCCGAAATCGTTCGCCATCTCCCGCGTCAGCCCGGCAAGGGCCGACTTTGAGGTGGCATAAGCCGCGCCCGCAAAAGGGTGAACCCGCGCGCCCGCAATCGAGGTCACATTGACCACAGCCCCGCGCGCAGCGGTCAGCTCGTCCACAAGACCGCGCGCCAGCACGATCGCGGCGAAGAAGTTCACATGGAAGACCTGCCCCCAGGTTCGCAGGTCCGTTGTGAGCGTCGAGAGGCGCTCCCCTTCCGGACCCTTGGGCGAGATCCCGGCATTGTTGACCAACGCCTCCAGCCGCCCGCCGGTCAGACGCCGTTTTATCTCCTCGACCGCTTCGATGGTCGACTTGGGGTCGGCGAGATCAAGCTGGATGTGATCCTCCTCGCCGGCCTCCCAAGGGCAGTCCTCCGGGAAGGGTTGGCGCGAGCAGGTGATCACCCGCCATCCAGCCGACGAGAACCGCTTGACCGTCGCATGTCCGATTCCGCGACTCGCCCCAGTCAGGAGCAATGTCTTGCGCGCATTCTCGGCCATGATCGGGCTCCCACTTTTGAGGCCCATGAGACGTACGCGCTCAGGACACCCGGCGCAAGCTGGAGCTGGGCCGCCGGGGTGCTGAACGACTCGACTACGGGTGCGCGATGCCGGAGTTCAAAGAGAACCCGTAGGATCGGCAACTACAAGAAGACCTCAACATCCTCATCAGACAAGGCCTCCGCCCAGACGCCGGACAGAAAAACCTGGTTGACGACATTGAAGTCCTCCGTCCCCGGCTCGCGCAGGCTGAACTCAACGAGCGCTCCGCGATACGGTGTTCCTTGCAGGTTGAGGTCTGTCACAAACCAATTGTGTTCGAAGAGATCGATTGTCTGGAACCGCAGGACGTCATCGCCATTCATGTCGAAGTCGTGAATGGTGTCGATCCCGCGCAGATCCGGCTCGCGGTTTAGGATGCCGTACTCCTTTAGGCCGCCACTTTCGTAGAGGCGGAACTCGAAGGTGTCGTTCCCGCCGTCACCCCACAACTGATCCCCGTGCGCAAAAGGATCCACGAACTTACCAGGCTGCAGCGGCCCGGCGAGCGGGTTGCTCCCGCCCGCAATGACATCGTCGCCACCGCCGCCGCGGATTTCATCCAATCCTGCGAGGCCATAGAGAAGGTTGTCGTGATCGTCCCCAACCAACACGTCATCATGGCGCGAGCCGTACACAACCTCGATGTTGAACAACCTGTCACCGTGGGCGTCGCCACCCAGGCCGGAGTTCTTGGCGAGGTTGACTGTGACTGCATACGTGCTCGCAGAGTAGTCGGCGATATCCACGCCGTCGCCGCCATCAAGGAAGTCCGCGCCAGCACCGCCGGAAATCCGATCATCATCCGCCCCGCCAAACAGCCGGTCCGTATCCGAACCACCCGTCAGAACGTCATTGCCGTCTCCACCGTAGAGCCAGTTATCGCCATCACCGCCGTCAAGAATATCCCGACCACCTTCGCCGTACATGGTGTCGGCGGTCGCATCTCCTATGAACCAGTTCGAACCCGCTCCTCCATAGAACAGATCGTACTCACCCCTGTCGTTAACGTCGGAATGAGGCTGAGGCGCGATGTACGTGCGTGCTTTGAGAATGGACGGTGCGACTGTCCCGAATCCGCCAGTACTGAGCTTGAGCATGCAAAAAACCTCGTCTTTCAATTGATGCGAGGATTGTCACAGCCAGAATGAGCGCCCGTCTGTAGCGGCTGCTACAAACTTCGTGATGGGAGCGTCGTCAGGGATTTAGGCGATGCACTGTCCATGCGTCCGTGTCCGGCTTCATGCGGGTCCAGCGGAACCGATCATGCAGGCGGAAATCTCCGTTTGCCCAGAATTCGATCTCGACAGGCCGGATGCGGAACCCGCCCCAGTGCGGCGGACGTGGGGGATTGCGCGGGTACTTGGCCGCGAGCTTCGCGACCTCTGCCATCAGCGCGCGCCGCGAGGCCAGCGGGCGCGATTGCTTCGAGGCCCAGGCACCGATCCGGCTCTGATAGGCGCGACTGTTATAGTAGGCATCGGCCTGCTTCGCGCCGACTTTCTCGACGATCCCGCGCAGCCGGAGCTGCCGGTCCAACGACTTCCAGTGAAAGACCATGGCCGCCTTATCGACGGCTTCCAGTTCACGGCCCTTGGCGCTCTCGAAATTCGTGTAGAAGACGAAGCCGCCCTTGGTCTGGCTGGTCTCGATCTCCTTCAGCAGCACCATGCGCACATTGGGCAGGCCGTTCTTATCGACGGTCGACAGCGCCACCGCATTGGCGTCCTGAGGTTCGGTGCCCTCGGCCTCGGTCAACCAGGCCTGCGCCAGCGCATAAGGGTCGTCACCCTGGAAAATGCCGGACCGCCGCGATGTCTCGGAAATTGTTGCCATGACCCAATCTACCTTGTCGTCCTGGGGCTGACGCCACGTCTGCTCACACCGGCCCCGCTTGCCTGCCCCTTGAATTTAACCTAAAGCCACGCGTGGCAAGAGGGAATATCGAGCCGGGAGGCAGGACTATGGCGGCAGGGCTGATGGCGGGCAAGCGCGGCCTCATCATGGGGCTCGCGAACGACAAGTCCATCGCATGGGGGATTGCGAAGGCCTGTGCCGATCAGGGGGCGAACCTGGCGTTCACCTACCAGGGCGAGGCGTTGAAGAAACGCGTGGATCCGCTGGCTGCCTCCTTGGGGTCGGATATCGTGCTGCCCTGCGATGTGACGGATACCGCGTCCGTGGATGCCGTCTTCGCGGATCTGGAGACGCGCTGGGGCCAGCTCGACTTCGTCCTCCACGCCATCGCCTATGCCGACAAGACGGAACTGAAGGGCCGGTACGTGGACACCTCGGCCGAGAACTTCGCCATGTCCATGAGCATCTCCTGCTACTCGTTCACGGCCATCGCCCAGCGGGCCGAGAAGCTAATGACGGAGGGCGGCTCGCTGGTCACCCTGACCTATTACGGCGCCGAGAAGGTCATGCCGCATTACAACGTGATGGGCGTGGCGAAGGCCGCACTCGAGACATCGGTCCGGTACATGGCCATGGATCTCGGGCCAAAGAACATCCGCGTGAACGCGCTCTCGGCCGGGCCGATCAAGACGCTGGCCGCGTCGGGGATCGGGGATTTCCGCTATATCCTGAAGTGGAACGAACTGAACTCGCCCCTGCGCCGGAACGTGAGCCAGGACGATATCGGCAAGGCCGGGTTCTACCTGTTGTCGGATCTGTCGTCGGGCGTGACGGGCGAATGCCATCATGTGGATTGCGGTTATCATGTGGTCGGCATGAAGGCAGAAGATGCGCCTGATATTGACGTGACCCGCTGACATCGACCCTCGGACAACGACCCGAAATCCTAACTCTCTTTTTGCAAAAATGCATGTATGGTGCCGGCGGGGCGAACGTCGGCGCACCTGCGCTGCAGTGAGAGGATACCAAGATGACTATTCGTATGGCGGGCACATTTGCGGCCCTCGGGCTTGCGGCATTGACGGCAGGGTGCGGCGGATCGACCACCGCGCGCGACCAGGGTATCGACAGCCACGCGCTTGAGACCATGGCAGCCTCGGTCTGGGTCGATCCGGACGGCTGCAAGCACTGGGTCATTGATGACGGGGTCGAAGGTTACATGAGCCCGGTCCTGAACCTTGATGGCACCCCGGACTGCGTGTGAGGAGTGGGAGGATGCGTCTCACACTTCTTTGCGCCGTTGCCATCCTGTGGTCGGGCCCCGCACTTTCACAGGCATTGACGGGTGATCTGGACAACCTGGAGCCGAAGCTTTGGGTGGATCCGAACGGCTGCCAGCACTGGATCCTGGATGATGGGGTCGAGGGCTACCTGACGCCGCGCCTCAACCGTGACGGCACGCCCAAATGCCCGGGCGTCACTCAGGCCTCATGGCCAGCCGCCCAGAACAACGCACCCCGCTTCACGCAGGAGGCAACGCTCTGGACAGACCGGTTGGGCTGTCAGCATTGGGTCGCAGACCACGGGGGCCCGGGCTACCTCAGCGCACGGCTTGATCCGCAAGGTCGCCCAATCTGCCCGGGCAAACAGGCCCCCGCCGGCGAGCAGCGCTCGGTGACGCTGGGAGCCGATGCGCTCTTCGACACCAACGAATCCGACCTGCGTCCCGAGGCCGTCGCGGAACTTGAGGCGTTCGGCACCAAGGCGCGGGCGCTCGGCAAGAAGCGCATCCGCGTGGAGGGTCACACGGACAGCCGGGCCTCGGACGCCTACAATCAGGCGCTGTCCGAGCGCCGCGCAAAGTCGGTCGCGACCTACCTGGCGCAGAACTTCGGGCTTGAGGCGGACACACGCGGCTACGGCGAGGGCTCGCCGGTCGCAAGCAACGCCACGGCGGAAGGTCGGCAGGCCAACCGTCGAGTGGACATCATCCTGCTGGATTGATCCGCGTTTCCCACTCGCGCGCCCGCAAGGGCGGGCGGGTGGGCAATGAGAAAGTCCCCCGCGACAGCGGGGTCCGCTTGACGACACCAGCCCATCCGCGCCACCGTGTCCCCGACAGGGGAGACTCGCGTGAACACGCCCAACCACATCACCGGCGCCGAAGCCATGGTCCGCCTGCTCGAAGGTCATGGCGCACGGCACATCTTCGGGCTCTGCGGGGACACGTCGCTGCCGTTCTATGACGCGCTCGCACGGCTCGATCACGGGATGACCCATATCCTGACCCGGGATGAGCGCCACGCCGCCTACATGGCCGACGCCTATGCGCGCCTGACAGGCCGTGTCGGGATCTGCGAAGGCCCCTCGGGCGGCGGTGCCACCTATATCGCCCCGGGACTGGTGGAGGCGAACGAAAGCTCCGTGCCCGTGCTCGCCATTACCACCGATGTGGCGACGACCTCGGCCGGGCGGTATCCGCTGACGGAACTCGACCAGCAGGCACTCTTCGCCCCGCTCACCAAATGGAACGCGGTTCTGGACAGCGCAGGCGCATTGCCCCGCACCGTGCGCCGCGCCTTTCGCGAGATGACATCGGGCCGACCGGGCGCGGCACATCTGGCCCTCCCCTTCGACGTCCAGAAGGCGCAAGTGCCGGAAGAGGAGATCTGGTCGGATCCGGCCTTCGGCACCTACCCCGCCAATCCCGCACCCGCCGATCCGGCAGAGGCCGAGCGACTCCTCTCGGCACTCACCGCCTCCAGCAACCCGGTCCTCATCTGCGGCGGCGGTGTGGTGCTGTCGGGCGGTGAGTCAGAACTCCTCCGCTTTGCCGAGTTCTGGGGCCTGCCCGTCGCCACCACGGTCTCGGGCCAGGGCGCCATCGCCGAGACCCACCCGCTCGCCATCGGGGTGGTGGGCTCGAACGGCGGCCGCGCGGGCACGCGGGCGGCAGTGGATGCCGCGGACTGCGTCCTCTTCATCGGGTGCCGTGCGGGATCGGTCACGACCGAGCGCTGGCGCTCTCCCGCGCCCGGCACGACGATCCTGCACATCGATAGCGATCCGGGCGTGATCGGCGCCAGCTACCAGACCCAGGCCGCGCTCACCTCAGATGCCCGGCTCGCGCTCGCGGCGCTGAACACCGCCTCGCAGAGCGTCACGAGCCCGCGCCTCTATTCGGGCGAGGAGATCGCGGCCAAGGCGCGCGCCGCCAAGGAGGCGGGCTTTCGACCTCTGGCGGATACCCCCGACACGCCCATCAGGCCGGAGCGCGTGATCGATGAGCTGAACCGCCTGACCGGGCCGGACACCATCGTGTGCGCGGATCCGGGCACGCCCTGCCCCTACTTCTCGGCGTACTGGACCATCCGTAAACCGGGGCGGCACTTCATCACGAACCGCGCACACGGCGCGCTCGGTTACGCGCTCGGCGCATCCATCGGCGCGCAGATCGCGCGCCCGGACGCCAAGGTGATCTGTGCCACGGGCGACGGCTCGTTCGGCATGTGCGTCGGCGAGTTCGAGACCATCACGCGATACCGCCTGCCGATCACGACCATCGTCTTCTCGAATTCGGTCTTCGGATGGATCAAGGCCGGGCAAAAGTCCGGGTTCGGCGGACGCTACTTCTCGGTCGATTTCGAGCGCACGGACCATGCCGCGGTGGCGGCGGCCTACGGCGTGAAATCCTGGCGGGTCGAGGAGCCGGACCAGCTCGACCAGGCGCTGCACAATGCGCTGGCCCATGACGGGCCGAGCCTCGTGGACGTGATCGCCCAGCCGCTGCAGGACGCCGCGGCCCCGGTCAGTGAATGGGTCGCCTGATGCCGGCGGAGAGGCACAAGGCACCGCGTAGGGTGCATCCATGATGCACCGGATCCCGAAGGGACATCTCTGATGACACCACTCAACATCGCCGTGATCGGTGGCGGGATTGTCGGCATCTCGTCGGCGGAATGGCTCCGTCGCGACGGGCACAACGTGACGCTGATCGATCGCAACGACCCGGGCACGCCGGCACAGACCTCTTACGGCAATGCGGGCATTCTCGCGGTCAGTTCCTACATCCCCGTGCCCGTGCCAGGACTGTTGAAGAAAGTCCCGGGCCTGCTCTTCGGCCAGGACGGCCCGCTCTACCTGAAATGGGGCTACCTGCCACGCCTGATGCCCTGGCTGCTCCCGTTCCTGCGCCGCGCGAACGAAACTGATGTGATGCGCACTGTCGAGGCGCTCGGGACCATCACGGATGATACGGTCGACCAGCACAAGGCACTGGCCGAGGGCACGCCCGCGACAGCGCATATCGTGCCCGGCATCTACGCCTTTCTCTACCCCTCGCGCGCCGCATGCGAGGCCGACAGCTGGGGCCATGGCCTGCGCCAGAGCCGGGGCGTCGAGATCGAGTTCCGCGATCGCGCACGCCTGCTGGAAGACGACCCGCATCTGGGCACGCGCTACAACTATGCCGCCTGCCATCACGGACATGGCTGGATCACGGATCCTGGCGCCTATGTGGCAGCCCTTTTCGGTCACTTCCGCGCGGAGGGCGGTGCGTTCCGTCAAGGCGAGGTCGACGACATTGCAGGCGACGGGCGGGTCACGATCGCGGGCGAGACCGAGACCTATGACCGGGTGGTGCTCGCCGGTGGCGCCTGGTCCGCGAAGCTGGCAGCCAGGCTCGGCCACGACCCAGGGCTCGAGAGCGAGCGCGGCTACCACATCCTTTTCGCAGGCGCCTCGCGCCGTCCGCCCTTTCCCTACATGCTGGCAGACTCGAAGTTCGTGGCGACGCCGATGGAAAGGGGTGTGCGCTGCGCCGGACAGGTGGAGTTCGGAGGGCTGGAGGCCGGGCCGTCCGAGGCACCTTATCGACTGGTCCACAAGCGCATCAAACAGCTTTACCCCGATATGGAATGGTCGGGCGAGGAGCGCTGGCTGGGCCACCGGCCCTCGACCGTGGACAGCGTGCCCTTCATCGGACCGAGCCCCAAGGCCCCGAACATTCACTTCGCCTTCGGTGCGCAGCATATCGGGCTGACCACCGGCCCGCGAACCGGGCGGCTGATTGCCGACATGATCGGCGGGCGCACCCCGAACATCGACATGACGCCCTTTGCGGTGGGTCGGTTCGACAAGGGACGCGGGCCCGCGCGCGCGGACGCCACCCGATGACGCAGACCCCATGATGCACTCCCGATGATGCAGATTCTCGCCTGGGCCGGAGCCCGCGGGCGCTGGGTGCTGGCGCTCGGGGTGGTGGCCGCACTGCTGATCCCCGAGCCGGGGGACCTGCTGGCCGGGACCCTGCCCTTTTGGGTCGCCCTTCTGGTCGGGCTCGCAATGATGCGGATCGACCTGGTGGCCGTGGCGCGCGGGGCCGTGGCACCACGGCGACTGATCCCCAACCTGGCGATGGCGGCAGGGTTACTTTGCGTAACACCGGCGCTGTTCTGGTGGGTGGCCACGATGTTGGGTCTGCCGCAGGGGCATGTGGCGGCACTCGTTTATACCAGCGCGGCTCCCCCTCTGGGATCAGGTGCGGCCTTCTGCCTGCTGATCGGGTTCAACGCGGCCTTTGCCATCGAGATGACGGTCCTCTGCTCGGCACTGGCCCCCCTGACCCTGCCGCTGATGGCACAGCTGCTGATGGGGGGCGACGCGCCGGTGGACACGGCCGAGATGGCAACCCGGCTTGTAATCCTGATCGGCGCTGCCGGCGCAGGCGCACTTCTGGCGCGACGTATCCTGGGCGCGCGCTGGGTGGAGAAACGCGGGCAGAGCCTGGACGGGCTGTCGGCGATCATCCTGGTCATCTTCCTCTTCCCGCTCTTTGACGGGCTCCTGGCCGAAATCATCGCGGAACCGGCATTTGCGTTCGGCGTGCTGGCTCTGGCGGTTGCGGCTAATTTGGGCACCCAGATCGCGCTCTTCCCAGTCACGCGGCGGATCGCGGGATTCGCGACCGGGGGTGCGGCGGCACTGATCTGGGGGAACCGCAACGCGGCACTTGCGCTGGCATCGCTGCCACCCGACCCCGTCATGACGCTCTACGTCGCGCTTTACCAGTTCCCGATGTACTTCACGCCGCTCGTTATGGCCCGGATCGCGAAAGCCCCGCTGGAAAGGTGACGGTTACACTTTGCGGCTAGGGTCCTCCGCGAAGAACGGACTGATCGGGCCTAAAAATGGTACTTTCTTGCGAGACACGGGGAGACTTGATGATCCTCACCGTGGAAAAACCCAGGATCGACTCACAGATCGCAGGCGTGTTTAGGGATGAAGCCGAAGACTACCTGAGCGACAACAGGGTGGACTGCGCGGTCGACCTCAGCAACGTCCGTTTCATGGACAGCACCGGGCTATCATCTTTGGTCTCACTGCTCAAATTCATCGGTCCTGATCGCAAGCTGGAACTCTGCGGACTGACGCCGCAAGTCACCAAGGCCCTCAAACTTACACGGTTAGATGACATCTTCGTCACGCGCGCAAATGTGCGTGAGGCGGAACTGGCACGAGAAGCCCGCGCCGCAATGTCATGAGCCACAGGGAAATCTGACCATGAACGACATGTCCCAAGATGCGCGGTTCTCCATCCTGAGTTCCTTTGAAAACGTTGCCAACCTGGCCGAAGATGTCAGCGTGCTGTGCGGCAACCGCGCGGAAATCGACGAGGATACGGCCGACATGCTGCGGTTGTGCCTGGCAGAGGCGCTGAACAACATTGTCGAACACGCTTATCAGGGCGCGGAAGGCAAACCGATTTTTGCCGATGTGCAGTTCATGCGGGACAGGTTTGAAGTCCATCTGATCGACGAAGGCCAGCCCATGCCGCAAGGTCAGGTGCCGTCCGGCGACGCAGATTACGATCTTGATGACTTCGAGAACCTGCCGGAAGGGGGGTTTGGATGGATGCTGATCCGCTCTCAGATGGACATGATCGAGTATGAACGCAGAGACGGCTGCAACGTGCTGCGGCTCGGGAAAGAGCTAGAGGCCTGAGTTTCTTTCACCCGACACGGAATGGCGGTCGACATGAGTTCAGTTGAGATGGCAATGCCCAGCGAAGATGCCGGCGAGGGTCAGGGGTCAGCGGATCCGTTTCGTCGGATCTCGGCTCTTGTGGTCGATGATTCTCCGTCCCAGCGCAAAATGCTGACCCTGCTGCTGAAGAAATGGAACTTCGACGTGTTCGAAGCCTCGGATGGCACCGAAGCGCTGGAGATGTTCCGGGAAAGCCCGGTGGATTTCATTATCAGCGACTGGATGATGCCGGAGATGAGCGGACCGGAGCTTTGCCAGGCCATTCGCGGGCTGGAGGGCGACAACTACGTCTACTTTATCCTTGTCACCTCCAAACGCGGCAAGGACGAGGTGGCCGAGGGGTTGGACGCAGGTGCGGACGACTTTCTCTCGAAGCCTTTGGACATGGGCGAGATGCATGCGCGCCTGCGCGCGGGGCAGCGTCTGATCATGATGCAGGACGATCTCGTCGACAAGAACAGGCGGATCACCGAGGCATTCGACCGGCTGAATGCGGTCTACGAGAGCATCGAGAAGGATCTCCGCGCAGCCGCCAAACTACAGAAGTCGCTGATCCCGGAGCGGCAAACCTTCTGCGGGCGTGTGCCGATCGGCGTGGCCTACAAGCCTGCCGGCCATGTGGGGGGGGACCTGCTTGGCTACTTTCAGGTCTCGGACGATCGCGTCGCAATCTACTCGATAGACGTCTCCGGACACGGCGTGTCATCGGCTCTGCTGACCGCCCGGCTGTCGAACATGTTCAACAGCCAGCATCTGGATGAGAATGTCGCGATCAGGCGTCTTGAGGATGGCACATACCTGACGCGCGACCCCGCCGCCATCGCTCGTGAACTGAACGAACGGATGCAGGACGAAACGGAATCCGACCAGTACTTCACGATGATCTTCGCGGACCTGAACCTTTCGACGGGAATGCTACGGTTCTGTCAGGCTGGCCATCCCAACCCGGCCTTGGTGCGTGCCACCGGTGAGATCGAATTTGCGGGCGAAGGCGGGCCGCCGGTCGGCTTGGTCCCGAACATGGAGTACGACACATACGTGCTTCATCTCTCCGATGGCGACAGGTTCATGATGTTCTCGGACGGGATCACGGAGGCTGAAGACCCGGACGGGGAAATGCTGGAAAACGAAGGTCTTGGGGAAATGCTGACCCGTCACTGGGACATGCGGGAGTCCGAAGTCCTGCATAATGTTCTGGTTGATTTGGCAGAGTATACCGGCTCATCGAACTTCGACGACGATGTTTCGGCGATTATGTTCACCTTCCCAGTCGGGAGTGACTATCGGTAAAGTCGCAGTTTTGTCGGACTGACGGTCAGCCCGAAGGTGACCGCAGCGATATTGCGACGTGTGGATCTCAGGCAGACAGGCGCAAGCCGCGCCCGGACAGTTCATCGCAAACGGCCTGAAACGCCGAACGCAAGCTTGGGTAATCCGAAGCCGCGAAACTCTGCGGCCCGTTCTCCCAGACTTCACACATGTTGCCGAAGTCCTCGGCCCCGATATTGCGGGCACATCCCTTTAGGAAATGGAACTGCTCGCGTTGTTCCTGCTCATCCATCGACCCCGCCTTGCACTCAAGCGCGTCGATTGCCTCCCAGGTCTCCGTCAGAAACACTTCGATGATCTCCGCGAGGTCCTCCTCACCGAAGTCGTTGGCCAGTTCATCAAGACGGCTTTGATCGATCATGTGACCCCCGAGGACAATCTGCGCGGCTGACTGTCCCCCAAGGGCCTTACCATTTTGTTAATCAGCCTAGGCCTCAACGAAGGAGATACTCTGCCCCGCGACAATCCCGATCGCGTCAGTACCAAAGCCCGTTGCAGCAATCGGCTTGGAGTTTTCCGCGTCCGCGAGCGTGACCTCTCCGTCCTGGCGGACCTGATAGCGCAGGTTCACATCCGTCTGCACAATCGCGACTTTGGCATCGGCAGGTGCCGGGCCGGAATTCGCTGGCGTCGCGCTGACCAGAACGCTCTCGAAACCCAGCTCAGGCTCAGCAACCACCGGAATATCATGATGCCTTACATCGACCACCGCACCGTCATGCCACCAGATCTTCACTATTCCAGGCATGCCAATTCTCCTTGTTCACAAATCCGGCCAGCGCCTCGGGCGCAGCCATCCAACTCTGTCATGAAACGATCGCGCGCAACGCGCGGCGCACGGCGACCCGCGCCGAAACCTTGGCGAATGGTTACGCCCACATGGTTACGAATATCCTAACGCCGTTCACAGAACTGGACGCTACCCCTGCTTTCCCCTAACGATTCCGGCAGGCAGGGGAGACTGTATGACAACTGGGACTTATCATCTTGGCGTCGATATCGGCGGGACCTTCACGGACGTGGTGCTGGAGGGTGCAGGCCAGCAGGTCTCGATCAAGGTACTGACCACTTATGCCGCGCCCGAAAACGCTATCCTCGATGGGATTTCTCAGGTCTGTGCAAAGGCTGGAATCTCGCCCGGGCAAGTGGGCCGGATCATCCACGGGACCACGCTCGCAACAAACGCGCTCATTGAACGACGCGGGGCCAAGACGGCGCTTGTGACCACCAAGGGTTTTCGCGACGTGATCGAGATGCGGACGGAGTCGCGGTTCGAGCAATATGATCTGAACCTGCGTCTGCCCGAGGCGCTGATCCCACGCGAAGACCGGCACGTGCTCAATGAACGCATTGGCGCGCAAGGACAGGTGCTGCGCCCGCTCGAGCGTGCCGAAGTCGAAGAACTGACCGATCGATTGTTAGGTTATGATTCCATCGCGATCGGGCTCATGCATGCATATGCGAATCCCGATCACGAACGAATGGTGGCAGAGGTTCTGGCCGAACGGCTAACCGGGGTGTCGCTCTCGCTCTCCTCCGAAGTCTCACCTCAGATGCGCGAGTACGAACGGTTCAACACGGTTTGCGCGAACGCCTACGTTAAACCGCTGATGAAGGCCTACCTCGACCGACTGGTAGATAGGCTGGCCGGAATGGGCGTGACCGCGCCCGTCTATCTCATGCATTCCGGTGGCGGGATCATCGGAATCGAAAGCGCCGCGAACTTCCCTGTCCGATTGGTCGAATCCGGACCCGCAGGTGGGGCGATCTTCGCCGCCCATATCGCGGCAGGGCATGGGCTGGACCGGGTTCTTTCGTTCGATATGGGGGGCACGACGGCGAAGATCTGCCTGATCAACGGAGCAACACCCAAGACCTCCCGCGTGTTTGAGGTCGCGCGGTCCTACCGGTTCAAGAAGGGCTCGGGCATGCCCATCTCGATCCCCGTGATCGATATGGTGGAGATCGGGGCGGGCGGCGGTTCGCTGGCCTCCGTGGACTCGATGCGGCAAGTGCGCGTGGGGCCGGAAAGTGCCGGGTCGGAGCCAGGGCCCGCCTGTTATGGCCGCGGCGGGAAACGCCCTGCGGTCACCGATGCAGATCTATTGCTAGGTAGGCTGGATCCCTATGCGTTCGCGGGCGGAACGATGCAACTCGACGTCCCTACCTGTCGGCAGGCAGTCACCGACCAAGTGGCAGATAGGCTAGGCATGGACGCCGTGACCGGGGCCTTCGCAATCTCGGAGGTCGTTGACGAGACCATGGCCAATGCCGCCCGCGCGCATGCCGTGGAGAACGGTGAGGATCTTGGCACATACACCATGATCGCGTTCGGCGGTGCGGCACCACTGCACGCCGGAAGACTGGCCGAGAAACTCGGCGTCGATCGTATCCTCGTGCCGCCGGGAGCGGGCGTGGGCTCAGCAATTGGCTTTCTTCGCGCACCCTTCTCGTTCGAGGCCACGCGGTCGACCTACATGCGCATGTCGGATTTCTCGGCCCCCTTCGTGGCGAGTGTACTTGAGGAACTGCGCCGCGAGGCCTCGGACTTCGTCCGCGATTGCGAGCCGGACGCTGAATTGGTTTTCGTAACCAAAGGCTATTTCCGCTATGTGGGCCAGGGCTGGGAGATCCCCGTGGACCTTCCCGAGACGCCAGACCATGACACCTACATGGCGGCATTCGAAGCGCAGTACCAGACGTTGTTCGGTCGGATAGTCCATGGTCTGGATGTGGAGATCACTTCGTGGTCCGTCCGCTGTGCAACGCCTGTCCCTCCAGCAGAGTCCGTGCCTGCCGCGCAAAACGGCGAGGAGGTGACACCCGACGGAACGCGGGATCTGTATGACCCAGCAACAGGCCAACACAAGCCTGCTCTACTGATAGATAGACACAACCTATCGATAGGTCAGACCCTACGAGGCCCCGGAGTCATTACCGAACGCGAGACGACCATCATCGTCCCCACAGGCTTCACCGCGACCATGCGCGCGGACGGCTGCATCGACATCCACAAGGAGGCCTGATCCATGACCCAATCGGACATCGCATTCCAGGTCATGTGGAACCGCTTGATATCGGTGGTCGAGGAGCAGGCACTGGCGCTGGTACGCACCGCCTTTTCGACATCGGTTCGCGAAGCGGGTGACCTCTCCGCAGGAGTCTACGATTTGAATGGAGACATGCTCGCCCAAGCAGTCACCGGCACACCTGGCCACGTCAACGCAATGGCGGAATCCGTGCGGCATTTCATGCGCGAGGTCGGCACAGAAAACATGGTGGATGGTGACGTCTACATCACCAACGACCCGTGGTGGGGCACGGGTCACCTGCACGATATCACGGTGGTGACACCCTCATTCCATAATGGCCGACACATCGGGTACTTCGCCTGCACCGCACATGTGGTCGACGTGGGCGGACGCGGGTTCGGCGCGGACGGGGAGAGCGTCTACGAAGAAGGGCTGTGCATCCCCATCATGCACTTCGCGCGCGCAGGCGAGGTGAACTTCGACCTCATGAAGATGGTCCGCGCCAATGTCCGCGAAGCCGATCAGGTGGTAGGCGATATCTACGCGCTCTCCACCTGCAACCAGATAGGACACGACCGACTGATAGATATGCTGGAGGAATTCAGCCTCGATGACCTGACCGAGATCGCCGACTTCATCCTGACCCGGTCCCGCGAGGCGACCATCGAGAAAATCGCTGCCCTCCCGCGCGGGATCACCACCAACGAGATGACCATCGACGGATTTGACGAGCCGGTGACGCTCGCGGTCCGCTTGGAGGTCCACGACGACCACATGCTGGCCGATTTCGCGGGCACCTCGAAACTCAGCCGCAAGGGCATCAACGTGCCGCTGGTCTATACACAGGCTTACGCTTGCTACGGGCTGAAATGCGCGATCGCGCCGGAGATCCCGAACAACGCGGCCTCGCTCGCGCCGTTCCGGGTGACAGCGCCCGAGGGCTCGATCCTGAACGCCCCGCGTCCCGCGCCGGTCTGCCTGCGCCATGTGATGGGCCATATGGTGCCCGACACGATCCTCGGCGCGCTTCACAAGATCCTGCCCGGAACGGTCCCGGCGGAGGGCTGCGGCGCGCTCTGCAACTTCCAGCTCTATCTGCGCCCGCGACGCGACGGGAACCACGGGCCGGATGCCAAAGAAGCGGCGATCCTGATGTTCAATTGCGGCGGCTCTGGCGCGCGGCCGACGCTGGACGGGATGTCAGCCACGGCCTTCCCCTCCGGCGTCATGACCATGCCGGTCGAGGCCACCGAGCACACCGGCCCCATCGTCATCTGGCGCAAGGAACTGCGGCCTGACTCGGGCGGCGCGGGCGAGTTCCGCGGCGGGCTCGGCCAGCACATGGAGATCGGCGCGACGGCGGGCCACGAGTTCGATTTCTCCGCCATGTTCGATCGAATGCACCACCCGGCGCGCGGGCGCGAAGGGGGGCTGGAAGGCGGGCGCACGGGCTTCCACCTCGACGATGGCACGCCCATGAACGCCAAGGGCAAGCAGGCGATCCCGCCCGACCGCATCGCCGTCTTGGAACTCCCCGGCGGCGCGGGCTACGGCAACCCGAAGGACCGCGACCCGGAGCTGATCGCCCGCGATGTACGGCGGGGCTATATCTCGGCCGAGGCGGCCAAACGCGACTACGGATGGAGCGAGGAATGAGCGCACCTGAGCAGAGCCACTACGATGTGGTCATCATCGGCGGGGCCATGATGGGGTCGTCGACCGCGTGGTGGCTGACCCGCAATCCGGAGTTCACGGGCCGCGTGCTGGTTGTGGAGCGGGATCCGACCTACGAGTGGGCCTCGACCTCTCACACCAATTCGTGCATCCGCCAGCAGTTCTCCTCCGAAATCAACATCCAGATCAGCCAGTTTGGCGCGGAATTCGTCAATGGTTTCAGAAGCTTCATGGGAGAGGACGCGCCCGATATCCCGATCCGGTCCTTCGGATATCTCTACCTCGCGGACACCGAGGAATTCGCCGAAACCCTTGCCGAGACCGCCGATATCCAGGCGCGCCTTGGCGCCGGAACCCGCATCTGGTCCAAGGACGAACTGGCCGAGGCCTACCCGTTCTACAACCTCGATGACATTGTCTGCGGCTGCCACAACCTCGACAACGAGGGCTACTTCGACGGTGGCACGGTGTTCCACTGGTTCCGCACGCGGGCCCGCAAGCAGGGCGCCGAGTATATCCACAACGAGGTGACCGCAATCGCGCGTTCCGGCGACGCGGTGACCGGCGTGACGCTAGCCTGCGGCACCGAGGTGACGGCCGACAAGATCGTCAATGCTTCGGGCCCGCGCGGCGCGCTGACCGCCCGCATGGCGGGGCTGGACATTCCAGTCGAGCCGCGGCGGCGTTACACCTACATCTTTTCCTGCCCCGATCCGCTGCCGCGCGATCTGCCGCTGACCATCGATCCCTCCGGCTGTCACATGCGCTGGGACGGTCAGTATTACCTCTGCGGCTGCCCGCCCATGGGCGAGGACAAGGCGATGGACCCGACCGACTTCTCCTATGAGGACGATGTCTGGGAGGAGAAGCTGTGGCCTGTGGTGGCCAACCGTGTGCCGGTCTTTGAGCGGGCCCGGGTCGAGAACTCCTGGGTCGGGCATTACGCGTTCAATACGCTCGACCAGAACGCGATCATCGGGCCGCACAGCGAGGTCGGGAACTTCTATTTCCTGAACGGGTTTTCCGGCCATGGCTTGCAGCAGAGCCCCGCCATGGGGCGCGCCATGTCGGAGCTGTTGATCCATGGCGCCTACCAGACGCTCGACATGTCGGATCTGGGGTATGAGCGGGTGGCGGCGGGCCAGCCCCTGCTGGAGAAAGCGGTGATCTGAGAGTGGTTGCACGCTGTCGCGCGCCCCGGTGCATCACGCCTGCAAGCAGGCTTTGGATGCACCCTACGCGGGGCGTCCGAAATACAAGCGGCATATCCGGTAATTCTGCGTTAACCGGATATCGGACCACGAAGTACGAGGATATCACCATATACGGGATGTATATGGCTGTAGTATGCGCCCGTCCGTGCGATGTCGCGAACAGAGTGGTTGGGCGGGGGCCGACCTGCTAGGCGAAGGGATGCACCGCTCAATCCTGCCAGCCGTTGCGACCATCCTGACCGGGATCTTTCTGCTCGACGTGATGGGTGTGATGATCCGCATTCTGGCGGAGGTCTACCCGGTGCAGCAACTCTCCGCGCTCCGCAACCTGTTCGGGATGATCCCGTCCTTTGTGCTGTTGTTCGCCATGGCGGAGTGGCACCGGGGCGGGCGGAGATGGCGGATGCGGCAGTGGCACATTCCGCTGTTGCGCGGGGCATTCGTGACCTTCGCGCAGCTCTGCTTCTACACGGCGCTGACCAAGCTGGAGTTTGCCACGGTGTCGACGCTGGCCTTTGCCTCGCCCTTGTTCGTCACGGCGCTTAGCGTCCCCGTTCTGGCCGAGCGTGTCGGCCCCTGGCGGTGGGGCGCCGTCCTTTTGGGCTTCGCCGGGGTCGTGTTGGTCATGCGCCCCGGCGCGGACGTCTTCGAATGGGCCGCCGTCCTGCCCATCGGTGCGGCCTTGGGCTATGCCTCAGCCTCCATCCTCGTGCGCCTTGTCGATGACGACGTGCCGAGCCCGCTCATCAACCTCTATTCCAACTGCGCGTCGCTGGTCGGGGCCGCGATCCTGACCGTCACGATGGTCGAGCCTGTGGCCATCGCCTCCGCCACCGATCTCGGCCTGATCGTGGCCATGGGGTGCGCGGGCGGCACCGGCGTGTTGTGCCTGACCATCGCCTATCGCATGGCGCAGCCCTCCGCACTCGCGCCGTTCGAGTATTCCGGCATCCTCTTCGCCTTCATCCTCGGCTGGGTGATGTTCCGGGAGGCGCCGGTTGACCGGCTGTTCCCCGGCGTGTTGCTGATCGTGGGCGCGGGGTTGCTGATCATCTGGCGGGAGCGGGGCGGCGCCCCTGTCCCCTACCCCCGCGCCTCTCGGAGGAACCGATGAACGGGCTGCCGCTGCAAGGGATCCTGCTGATCGTCTTTGGTCTGTCGGCGGCGGCGTTCTCCGGCGCGATGATGAAGCTGATGGCGGAGACCCTGCACCCGGTCCTGATCGTCTGGTTCCGGTTTACCGGCTACTTCCTGCTGATGCTGCCGCTGCTCGCATGGCGGAGGGCACGGGTGTTCCCGGTGCCGCGCCCGGGCATGCAGGTCTTGCGTGGTTTTTGCATGGCGGGCTCGACCGTGTGCTTCATCACCGGCGCGCGGACGCTGGACTATGCGGACGCCATTGCGATCCTCTACGCCTACCCGTTCTTCCTGACGCTGCTGGCGCCGTGGGTGTTGGGCGAGAAGGTGAGCCTGCCCGCCTGGGCCGGGGTCGCGGGCGGATTCCTGGGCGTGCTGATCGTGGTGCGCCCCAGTTTCGAGGGCGTGGGCGTGGACGCGCTCTGGGTGCTGGGCTGCGCGCTGCTTGTGACCTCGCAGCTGATCCTGAACCGAAAGCTCGGGAGTGTGGCAGACCCGCTGGTGACCTCCTGCTACGGGGCCGCTGTGGCCATGGCGGTGACGGCCACAGGCTTGCCATGGCTCTGGCAACCGGTGCCGGTGGCCGATTGGGGAATCCTGGCAGTGCTGGGGGTCACAGGCGCGATCAGCCAGACCACAATCGTGCTGGCTTTTGCCCGTGCGCCTGCCTCAGACCTCGCCCCCTTCACCTATACCGAGATCGTGTCAGCGGTCGTCTTCGGTCTGCTGGTCTTCGGGACATGGCCGGATTGGGTGAGCTGGATCGGCATCGCGCTGATCATCGCCTCAGGCGTCGCGGTGGCGCGGGCCATGGCAATGCGCAACACGCCCCGGCGGGTGACAAAGATCTGAGGATAGTTGGCCCGGTCGAGAACCCATTGGCCGCCGCCCGCTTCCATTATGTGTCGGCGAGTCGTGGTTAAGTTTCCCTGAATGCGCCCGGACTTCCACAGTGGAGAGACAGTTTTTCGCAGCGCGAGCAGGCAGGGCAAACGCGCTTCAGGTTACGGCCCACGCTATCAAGGAGATCGCTGCGGTCACTCCGACCAACAGCACCCAGGTCCGCCAGAGCAAGCTGATGGCGAGGTCTATGTCTGCGGCGGTCACCTCCTCGCGCCCCTCCGGGTTCATGTAGGGATCGTCCACCGGGCCGGTTGCGTAGGTGCGCGGCCCTGCGAGCGCCACGCCGAGGCTCGCGGCCATCGCCGCCTCCGGCCAGCCGGCATTGGGCGAGCGGTGCAACCCCGCATCGCGCCGGGTCGCCTGCCAGGCGTGCACACCACCACCGGCCACGCAGATCGCCAATCCCGCGATCCGGGCCGGGACCCAGTTCACCACATCGTCCAGCCGGGCGGAGGCCCAACCGAAGGCACGGAACCGCTCGGACTTGTAGCCGATCATGGAATCCGCCGTGTTGATCGCCTTGTAGGCCGCGATCCCGGGCAGGCCCGCGACGAGGAACCAGAAGGCGGGGGCGACGACGCCATCCGAGAAGTTCTCGGCGGCCGACTCGATGGCAGCCCGGCCGACCCCGTGTTCGTCCAGCATCTCCGGGTCGCGACCCACGATCATGCTGACGGCGGTCCGGCCCTCGGCCAGCGACGCTCTCAGTCCGGTGGCAACTGCCGCCACGTGATCGACCAGCGAACGGTGTGCGAGAAGGATCGCCGCCCCCAACACCTCCAGCACCCAGCCAAAGGGCATCGCCGAGATCACCAAGGGGATCGGCAGCACGCAGGTCAGCACGGCCAGCAGGGCCAGAACGCCCTTCACCCGACGCCCCCCGCCGCGGTTCAGGCGCCGCTCCAGCCACTCGATCAGGTCGCCGATCCAGATCACGGGATGCCTGACCCGCCGCCAGATGCGGTCGGGTTCTCCGAAGATACCGTCGAGGATCAGCGCGAGGGCGAGCATTCGCAGCCCTTACAGCCAGCGATCCGGCCTTGTCACCCCCAGAGCGCGGTGCCTGTGCGCGAATCTGTTCTTGTTCATCCTCGCCGTGGTACAATGGGCGCGAAAGGTGGTGGCATGGTACGCGCATTGGTTTGTTTGTTGGGGTTTTGGGTGCTTGCAGTGGCGGGTATCGCGTCGGCGCAGAGCCAGTCGCGTCTGGGTGCGTCCATGAGCCCGCTGGGCACGGATCTGCAGCTCGACGACGTGGTGCTGCCTGTCGTCACCAAAGGGCACCGGGTCGGGAAGGTGCCGACACACTGGTTCTGGCGGCATATCACGCCTGCGCGCACGGGCGAGGGTTCGGCCCGCTGGCCGCGGGTTCTGTCGGTGATCGAGACCGCGCGCGGCAAGGGCACACCTGTCTATGGCTCGACCTCCATGACCCGGCGGATCTTGCGTGACTACCGCCCGCTGCTGGAGCGCGAGGCGAAGCGGCGCAATGTCTCCCTTCCGTTCCTTGTGGCCGTGATCGCGGTCGAGAGTGCCGGCAAGGTCAAGGCGCGCAGCCATGTGGGCGCGCAGGGCCTCATGCAGTTGATGCCCGCCACGGCCCGCCGGTTCGGCGTCAACAATGCCTACGCCCCGGCGCAGAACATTCGCGCGGGCGCGCAATATCTCGACTGGCTGCTCCGGCGGTTCGGAGACGATGCGGTGCTGGCGCTTGCCGGGTACAATGCGGGCGAAGGGGCCGTGGACAAGTACAGCGGCGTGCCGCCCTATCGCGAGACGCGGGCCTATGTGGCCAAGGTGGCGGGGGCGTTCTCCATCGCCAGCAGCCTGTGCAGCGAGCCGCCAAGGGGCGCACGTACCCCGTGCCGGCTCAGATAGGACGCGGCGTGCCCGGTCCGAGCACCCGAGCGGTGCCGCCCCCGGATCACTGGCCCTCGATGCTGAGTAGCTCGATGGTGAAGTGCAGGATCGCGTTCGGTGGAATGTCGCCACCGGCCCCGCGCGGACCATAGCCAAGCTCGGACGGGATCCAGACGTCCCATTTCGAACCCACCGGCATCAGCTGCAGGATCTCGGTCCAGCCGGGGATCACGCCGCCCAGCGGGAACGTGGCGGGCTGCCCACGGTCAACGGAGCTGTCGAAGACTTTTCCGTCGGCCAACCGGCCCGTGTAGTGCACCGTCACACTGTCGGCCGCGGTCGGCTTGGCACCCTCACCGCCTGACAGCTCGGTGTAGAGGATCCCGCTTTCGGTGGCGGAAACCCCATCCTCCGCCGCCTTCGCCTCGAGCCACTTCTTGTTCTCGGCCAAAGCCGCCACCGCAGCCTGCGCCTGCGCCTCCTGCTGTTTCGCCTGAAGCTCGGCAAACGCGGCCTGCATCTGCTCTTCCGTGAGCTTGCCGCCCTCACCAAAAACGTCGCGAACGGCGGCAATGAAAGCGTCCGGATCGAACCCGGCAGCCCCAAGATCGTCCTTGATCCCGGTTCCGATGTTCTGCCCGATCGCATAACTGAACCGTTTTTCCGGCGTATCCAACTCAGTCGCCTCCTGTGCCAGCGTGGGGAGAGTTGTCAGTGCCAGAGCACCGGCCAGGATGACGCCTGAAAAGCGGAGCATGATGAGACCCTCGTGATGCGGTTGCGCAGTGATGGAAGGACGGCGGACCGTCCCAAATGAAACACCCCGGCGAATCCGCCGGGGTGCCTTGTGTATCGTAACCGGGATAGTAAAGCGCCCTCGCCAGGGATCAACCTGCTATGCTGGGGCGCAGCGCGGCCTCAGTTCACGTTTCCGCCAAACACGACCATTGCCAGAAGCAGAACCGTGCCCACGGTGAGGCAGGTTGCGAGCGTTTCACTCCTGAGTATGCGGGCGATTGTTTCCATGACGAATCTCCCTTTGGTTGTGTCTCCACGATCAGGGAGTCTGAGATGAGAGTCAACTGAAACTGGGTTAACGCGCAGACGGGCCGTCGCCCAACTGGTGAAAGGCATCGCGCGTCATCAATGGCGCGGCTGCAAGCGATGAGACGAGGAGAAAGCCGTAACATTGGCAACTCCGCCGGAGAACTTGCCCGAGACGCAAAAGGCCAAAAGCCGTAGCTAGCGTTCTTTAGAAGGAGGGGATGAAAGGCGCGGCGAGCGAGTCGTAAAGATCTGTGTGGACGATGTCCGCTTGGCTGACCTGGGTAGCTTGATGGCTTCCTTGGTTTGCTGTCGATCTTTCCGACAAGCTCATATGCGCTCTTCGCTGGGTTCGCTGTTGCGAGCCTTGCTGAGAATCTCTCTAAACTAGACGGACCGACGGCGTCAACTGAAAAAATGCTAAGATTTCATACACTTAAGTCTGATTAAAATAGTAAGGTATGCGCCTGATTTCCGATTATTTCAGTCAGAAAAGGGGTCAATGAGCGTCAGCTCGACGCGCATCGCCGCGAAAACGCGTGTGTCGGAGCGACCTTAGCAGCGCTTCCTCATTGGCCGGCCGAAGGGCATCGCGACAGCCCGGACAATCCTGCACCTCGAAGGCCGATGCGGTCACTCGGACGACGCACGGCTGATCAAGATCTACGACGACCCTCAAGTGAACATGCAATTCCACCCGGCCGAGAATCCCTTTATGGTCACCGAGAGGCCACGGGTGCGTACGGCGCAGGATTACCTGATGAGCGTGAGGGCGATAGTTGAAGGCATCTGGCGTTGGGGGATCCGTCTGCTTGGGTTCATGTTCAACCTGTTCGCGGCACAGTTCTTGGTCGTGGCGGCGCTGTACTACGGGATTGAGTATGGCAAGAGTGCATGCAGGCTGTTGAGCGATCCTGACGTTCGGATCGCCTACTGTACCAGGACAATTCCGTTCTTTTGGCCGGAGGACATCGAAGACCGTGCCACCCTGCTGGAAGAACGCGGTGATGCATATTTCAAACAAGAGCTGTATCGGCGTGCGAAGTCAGACTTCGCTGCAGCCCTGTCCCTACGCGAAACCGCGCATCTCTATTGGTATCGTGCGACCGCGCAGGCAAAGATCAACTCCACCCGCCCCTCCTCTATGCGCGCCGTTGTAGCTGATTCCGAGCAAGCGCTCGCCCTTGGCGCAGATCACCCGGAGCTGTTTGCCATCAAGGGACTCGCTCACTTTGAGCTGGAGGATTGGAAGTCGGCTTTCGACAGTCTGGGGGACGCCGTAAACGCGGGGGCCTCTGGCGACCTGTTGCACACCGTACTTCTAGAACGCGGACGAGCGGCGTTTGAACTCGGTGCCTACAACTTGGCCGAGGCAGATTTTGACGCGGTCATCGCTGCCGAATTTGATCTCGGGCGCGCAAGAACCGGAAGAGCCGACTCCAGATGCCGCCAAGGCAACCTTGTAGGCGCGCTTGCCGACATCGTTTCGCTGGAGAGTGAAGCACCCAATATGCTACGTGAAGTTCAGAAGACTTTGAGGGCGCGGCGGCACTACGCTGGACCGATCACCGGGCGCTTCACTGATGAAACCCGAACCGCATTGATCAAAAACTACAACAGTTGCCGGCAGACGCCGGCCCGTATCGCACCGGGATAAGCTGGCGGGCAATCACGATGCTGCCGTCGCTGATATTGATGCGTTGAGTGAGTTGACGGGCGCCTCGCGAACTAGCAGTTGGTTCGCAGAGGAAACGCCTACTTCAAACTTGGCGCCTACGCGTTAGCAGCAGACGATCTGGAAATCGTGTTCAAAGACCAAGATGCCAGCGTGGAAATCCGGCACGATGTGTTCCGTCGGCTTATGGACGCGACCTGTGCGCTCGGCGATCAGGACCGAGCAATTCAGCTGTACGAAGAAGTAGTCCTTGAGAGAACCATCACTGGCAGACAGATCCACGAACCCCGTCTCATTGAATTGCAAACGGAACTTCAGGCAGCCGGGCTCTACTCAGGTCCGCTGGATGGCAAACTCAGCCCAGCTTTCCACAGGGCCGTTCGCATGGTGGTACGATCAGAGTGCATCCGTCGGGATGATGCTATCAAGCGGGGCTGACATCACATCGTCTCTCCCTTGACTTTCCACCCCTTGCGCCCCACTCCTCCGGGCATACTGCAAAAAAATGGGGTCGGTGATGGACGACGAAGCCTTCAACATGTCGATGCGCAAGTTCCTCAAGCAGGTGGGTGTGACCTCCCAGAAGGCCATCGAGGACGCGGTACGCGCATCCAACCCCTCCGGCCCTGTGCAGGCGAAAGTGGTACTGACCATCGACGGGCTTGACATCGAACACGTGGTCGAAGGCGAGATCGAGACCGGAAAATGACCACACGCGACGACGTGATCGCGGCGCTCAAGGGCGTCGTGGACCCGGGTTCTGGCAAGGACCTGATCAGCGCCGACATGGCCAAGGCGATCACCGTCGGCGACGAGGGCGGCGTGAACTTCGTGATCGAGGTCGACCCCGCCATGGGCGCCGCCGCCGAGCCTTTGCGCGCCGCGGCTCAGGCCGCCGTCGAGGCCCTGCCCGGCGTGACCCGCGTCAACGCCATCCTGACCGCGCATTCCGCCGAGCCCGGACCGTCGCGGGCGCCCACACCCAAGGGGCCGCCGCCTGACCTGAAGATCGGCCGCCACCCCAAGCCCACCGCCCCCGAAGACAAGAAGATCCCCGGTGTCGACAACATCATCGCCATCGCGTCCGGCAAGGGCGGCGTCGGCAAGTCAACCGTCACCTCAAACCTCGCCGTGGCACTGGCAGCAAGCGGCAAGCGCGTGGGCCTGCTGGATGCCGACGTCTACGGGCCGAGCCAGCCGCGCATGATGGGGATCTCGGGACGCCCCTCCTCGCCCGATGGCACGACGATCATGCCGCTGCGCAATCACGGGGTCACCTGCATCTCCATCGGCTTCATGGTGCCCGAAGGTGAGGCCGTGATCTGGCGCGGTCCCATGCTGATGGGCGCGTTACAGCAGCTTCTGGGCCAAGTGCAGTGGGGGCGGCTCGACGTGCTGCTGATCGATCTGCCGCCGGGCACTGGCGACGTGCAGCTGACGCTCTCGCAGAAGGCCGAAGTCACGGGGGCGGTCATCGTCTCCACGCCCCAGGACATTGCACTTCTCGACGCGCGCAAGGCCATCGACATGTTCCACAAGACCGGCACGCCCGTGCTGGGTGTGATCGAGAACATGTCCACATACGTCTGCTCCAAATGCGGGCACGAGGAGTACATCTTCGGTCATGGCGGTGCGGCCGAGGAGGCCGAGAAGCTCGGCGTGCCGCTGCTGGGCGAAATCCCGCTGGACATCTCGATCCGGCTCGCGGGTGACAATGGCGCGCCCATCGTCGCGGAACAGCCCGAGAGCCGGCAGGCCACCGCCTTCAAGGATATCGCCGAAGGCCTGATCCGCCTGGGTGCTGCTGGCTGAGATGGCCCCATGGCGAGCGTCCCGGGCGTGATCGCCAAACCGTCCTTGCCCGAGGGTCTCACGGGAACCAGAACACCCAACGGGATCGATCCCCTGCAGCATGCCCGCATGGCCGCGATGATGGGCTGCGAGCCTGGCCTCTTGGCCTGGGACAGACGCACGGATGCCATCGCCACAGCGCTTGTGGTCGCGCCGGACGTGCCGCTTCAGGAGGCCGTCACCTGCGCCTTCGCGCTCGCAGTGGGATTTGCCGATGCCCTGACCGAGATCGGCCCCGCCGAGCTCACGGTTCACCATGCCTGGCCCGCCAGTCTACGCGTGAACGGCAAGGCTTGCGGCAGGCTGCGCGCCACAGCCTCCGCCAAGAATGCCGATGAGGTGCCGGACTGGCTGGTGGTGGCCATCGATGTGCCGGTCGAGCCGGGCGGCATGGGTGCGGCCGATCATACCTGCCTGCATGCCGAAGGCTGCTCGGGGATCGCGACCATGCAACTTGTTGATACCTGGGCCGCGCATACCCAGCACTGGCTGAGGAGCTGGCAAGAGAACGGTGCGGGTCCATTGCTGCACGCCTGGACCGCGCGCGCCTGGCAGATGGGCGAGCCTCTACCCGACGGCTCCGGCACGTTCCTCGGCCTGGATGCGCAGGGCGGCATGCAGGTGGACTCAGAAGGCTCCATCTCGGTTCGCCCGCTCACCGATATGCTGGGTACCGGCTGACACGTACTCAAGCCCGTCGCGCGGTCCCACATCGGCGCGCCAGTGGCAAACGTCACAGTCACCCGTCTCCCAGCGCGATAGGATGCCTGCAAGAATGTTTGTTCAGGGAGAAGTACATGTTCCGCACCAGCACACTCGCCTTCATCATCGCCTGCCTGCTCACCGGCGCCGCGTTCGCCGACACCTCCGTGAAGGTCGGGATCAAGGGATACAACGACTTCTTCGACCGCTGCGACCTGGCGGTCGAGACCCAGACCACGGCCAAGGAGGCGACCCTCTACTATCGTATTCTGGCGGGTGCGAAGGGCGGCGCGATCTGCGAACAGGCACCCTATAGCAGCGGCTGCCGCAGTACGGACGACTTCGAGTACACCTGCGAGGACATCTCCCGCATCGACGTGCTGCATGTGAAGTGCGAGGGCGAGGATGGCGGGCTCGCGTCCTGCGGCAAGGTCTCGGTGGGCAAGGGCGACGGCATGAAGGCCCCGCTGGAGGTGCAGAAGATCAAGGTACAGACGGACGGGCTGAAGCTATTCGCCAGCCTATTGGGCGGGCCCAACTATTCGGGCGGCTGCGCCATGGGCATCACCTACTCGGCCCGACCCGGGATCGACATCGTGAAGATGACCTACGAGGTCCCGGTGGCCGGACAAACGGACGAATGCTCGCTGAGCATGGGCGGGACCATGTCGACAGGGCTGAGCTGCCTCGGCGCGGACAACTACAGCTGCGACGCGGTGAAGAAGGTGAACATCACCAGCATCACTTGCGAGACGGATGGCTCGGAGACCGATTGCGGTACCGTCAGCATCGACGCATTGGAGAAGGACGTCTTCGTCGACGCCCGCTGAGTTCAGGTCACACAAAGAAAATGGCATCCCGCACCTGAAGGTACGGGATACTCCTTTGCCGGCGTGCTCGCCCATCCGGGCTGCGCGCGCCATTGGCGCCCAGTCCTACCCGAACAGCCGTCCACAAACGCTGCGCAGGGTGCCATCCTAAGGTGTTGTCGAACCATCAAAAAAATCTCGCATCAAAAATGTCCCGAGAGCGCGGAGCGCGGCAGGGCATTTTCGGTTCCATCTGGCTCGACATGCCAAAGTCGCGCTGGCCGCGACGTGATGCACCCCTGACGCGTTCAAGAAGGAAACCGCGCCTTCAAGTCCGCCACCTGAGCCTGCGTCAGGAAACTCGTCTTCTCGCCGCGCAGCATCAGCATCAGCTTCGCGGTCTCCTCAAGCTCCTCCGACGCATAAACCGCGGCCTCCAGCGTCTTGCCCGCCACCACGGGCCCGTGGTTCGCCATCAGCATCGCATGCGCATGCTTCGCCACCTTGCGCACGCCCTCGGCCAGGCTCTTGTCCCCCGGCGGATAGTAGGGCACCAGCGGGCATTTCGCCACCCGCATCACGTGATAGGCGGTGATCGGAGGGAAGACGTCCTCCGCATCCAGCTCGCCCATGCACGACACGGCCACGCAATAGGGCGAGTGCAGGTGCACCACCGCTCCCATCTCCGGGCTTTCCTCGAAGATCGCCCAGTGCAGGAACTCCTCCTTCGACGGCTTGTCCCCGCCCAGATGCGTACCATCAAAGCCGACCTTCGAGATCCGCGCCGGGTCCAGCCGCCCCATGCAAGAGTTCGTCGGCGTGATCAGATAGCCGTCCTCCAGCTTCACCGAGATGTTGCCCGACGACCCGCAGCTGTACCCGCGCTCGAACAGCGACTTGGCCAGTACGCAGATCTGGTCGCGTAGCGCGTTCTCGGTCATGGGGCGGTCTCCAGGGCGTCTGCGAAAAAGGTCTCGGCCCCGAAGTTGCCGGACTTCAGGGCGAGCGCAACCGGGGCGTCGGCAATGGTCGCGCACCAGGGAACCCCAGGCGCGATCTGTGGGCCCACCGCCAGGCGCTCGACTCCCAGGGCTGACGCCACGGCCCCCGAGGTCTCCCCACCCGCCACGATGAACCGGCGCACGCCTGCCTCGCGGGCCCGCAGTGCCACGCCGGAGAGCGTATCCTCGACGATCCTGGCCGCGCCTTCGACGCCCAGTTTCGCCTGAGCGGCCTTCACGGCATCGGGCGGGGCCGTGGCCGCCGCGAGCGCGGGGCCGTCCTGGGCAGCCATCCAATCCCAGATTTTATCTATGGTTTCAGCACCTTCTGCCAGATCCAGCGGGTCTAGCCGCCGGAGCGCACCACCATCAGCCTCCCACCGCGCAACCTGCGCATTCGTGGCCGCGGAACAAGACCCGGAGAGCAGCACCGCATCCCCACCAATCTCGGGCAAGGCATCGGCGCGGCCACCAGCCAGCTGCCCGGCGCGGGCGAAATTTCCCGGCAGGCCGAGGCCCAACCCTGACCCGGCAGTCACAAACGGCATGCCCGCACAAGCCGCGCCCAACGCCTCCAGATGCGCATCGGTGAGGGCGTCGACCACGGCATGGCGGACGCCCTCGGCGCGCAGTGCATCCATCCGCGCACGGATCGCGGCGGCACCCGCATCGACGTCGGCGTAGCCGATCAGACTCACGGCCTCACCGCCCACCTGAGGGCCCAGCCAGCGCGCCAGATTGGCATCCGTCATGGGCGTCAACGGATGGTCCTTGAGCGGGCTCTCATGCAGCGGCTGATCAAACACGAAGAGATTGCCCTGGTAGATCGTGCGCCCAGCCTCCGGAAAGGCAGGGCAGTAGACCGTGAAATCCGCCCCGGTCTCAGCCATGAGGGCCAGAGACACCGGGCCGATATTGCCCTCCTGCGTGGAATCGAAAGTCGAGCAATACTTGAAACAGCACTGCTCGGCTCCTGCCGCCGCCAGCCAGCGCCAGGAAGCCACACTGTCGCCTACCGCTTCGGCCACGGGGGCTGTGCGGGACTTCAGGGCCACCACAACGGCCTCAGTCTCAGGCACCGGATCGCCCTCGCCGGGTCGACCCAGGGCGAGAACAGTGCGCATGCCTGCCCGCGCCAACATGTTGGCCAGATCGGTTGCACCGGTGAAATCGTCGGCAACAGCCCCCAGCAGAACCTTCATCTCACTCCCCCAAACATCCCCACCCGCGCCCGCGCCGCGCAGCGGCGAGGGTGGGCACTGATCGGATCCCGAGGAGTGCACGGCGAAGCCGTGTGCTCCGAGGGCCGAAATCCCATGGCGCCAAGGCCAGCCAGCACGCTTCATTCTTCGGCCAAAACGAAGAATACCGGAAACTCTTCGCTGACACCGAAGAATTAACCATGCCTCAGACATCGATCCACCGCCGTTCGTCATTGCTCCGGTAGACCGCTTCCTCGATCGCGATGTTGCGCAGGTAGGCCGCGACTTCGGTCTCGGCTGGCGCGCCAGATCGCAACGCCGCGAGTGCCGCTTTGTTGGTGAGGTAGACACAGTCGCCGCCAAACACGCGGTCCTCCCAGGCATAGTCCTGCGCCCGCCATTCGTTGCTGTCATGAGCGCGCACGGATATCCCGCCATCCCCGCTCAGCCGGATCGAACCGCCCGACCCGTCCACCTCCATCTCGCCCATGGTGAGGCGCCGGTTCTCGGCGGCGTGGCTCGCCAGCCGGTTGC
>JBCDID010000003.1:0-29026 GCA_038749355.1 Pseudomonadota bacterium
AGCGCGAGGCAGAGCCTCGCCCGGGTCCGGAACGGACACGAAGGCTGGCCGGCATCAGAACAGGTCAACCCCTGCCGACAAACGGCATCTTGGTGGCCATGATGGTCATGAACTGGACATTGCTCTCCAGCGGCAGCGAGGCCATGTCAAGCACCGCCTTGCCCACATGGTTCACATCCATACGTGGCTCGACGGCGACGGAAAGGTCGGCCTGCGGCACCCCCTCGGCCATCTTCTCTGTCATCGGCGTCTCGGCATTGCCGATATCGATCTGACCGCAAGCGATGTCATAGGGCCGCCCGTCCAGCGACAGTGTGCGGGTGAGCCCCGTGATCGCGTGCTTGGTGGCCGTATAGGGCGCGCTGCCCGGCCGCGGCACATGCGCAGAAATCGAGCCGTTGTTGATGATGCGCCCGCCCTGCGGGGATTGGGCACGCATCTGGGCGAAGGCGGCCTTGGCGCAGTAGAAGGCCCCGTTCAGGTTGACATCGACAACCATGCGCCAGTCCTCGACCGCCATCTCGTCGATCGTTTTGGGCGGCGTCCCGGCACCGGCATTATTGAATAGCATGTCCAGCCGGTCGAACCGCTCGACGACGGCTTGCGTCATGGCCTCCACCGCTGACCAGTCGCCGACGTCGCAAGGGCAGACCAGCGCCCCGCCGCCTGCAGCCATACCGCGGGTGTCCTCAAGCGGTCCTGCGCGCCGGCCCACCAGCCCGACATTCCACCCTGCGCCCATCAGAGCCAGAGCCGCGGCGCGTCCCACACCCGTGCCCGCGCCCGTAACAATTGCTGTCTGTGCCATGCTGCCCCCTGTCGTGGCCGAGACCCAATCGTCCGGCCAGCTTCTGTCAGGGCTCAGTTGTAGTAGTAACTGCCGTAGTAGCCAATCGACTTACCGATATTCATCCGGTTGAACACGGTCGCCAGCCGCTTCGAATTGGAAAGCTGCAGCGAGGCCATCGCTGCCCGCACCAACCGACGCTTCGTGCGCTTCCACGACACGGAGAACAGCACCAGATCCACGTAGTTCGAGATCACGCGGATATCAGTGAGAGCCAGCACGGGAGGCGTGTCGATGATGATAAGGTCATAGCGCTCGCGCAACTCGGCCATAAGCGCCGCAAATTTCTGCGATGCGAAGATATCTGCGGTGATCTTGGGCGATTTGTCCGCATAGATCACGTCGAATTCGCCGGTCTCATGCGTATGGATGATCTCGTCGACCATCTTCTTGCCGCCGAAGTAGCCGATAAGCCCCGGGATGCCCCGCCCACCGAGCTCCGACGTCAAACGCCGACGGCGAAGGTCGCAATCCATCACCAGCACACGGCGGTTGACCTGCGTCGAACTGGAATGAGCCAGCGCCATGGTGAGGAGCGTCTTGCCCTCGCCTTCGCCCGCCGAGGCCAACGCCACGACCTTTACATCGCCATCCACACCGGAAAGCTGCACAGATGTGCGCAGGTTCCTGATCGCTTCCACAAAGGGCGAGGTCGGTCTCGATACGGCGAACTTCAGAACATTCCCGCGCGCGGTGATCGGTGCCGACGGGATCAGACCGAGCACCGGCAACCCAGTGAACTGTTCCAGCTCGTCCGGGGTCGAGAAGGTCTGATCGACCATCTCGAGGATAGCCACAACTGTCGCGGCCACCAGCATTCCGAGGATCAGCGCTGCCGACAGGGTCACCCGATACCGCGGGGAAGACTTGGCGATGGGCACCCTGGCCTCGGATATCACCACGGCATCAGCCTTGTGCACACCCTGCTGGACCGAGGTCTCTTTCAGGCGGCTGAGGAAGGTCTCGTAGATCACACCAGCCGCCTGCGCCTCGCGCTCAAGCTGGCGTAGAGTCACTATCTCGTCGCCCTGCTTTGCCTGACGCTGTTCGAGCTCGGCAATCTGCTCGCCCAACGCAGCAAGGCTCGCATCTGATTGCGAAATCTCCCGCTGCAAGCGGGTCGTGACCTGTTCGAGCTCCAGATTGAACCGGGTCATGGCGGTTGCGTTGACCTGGGCCTGCGGTCCGCCATTGCTTGTGATCGTCCGGGCCAGGTTCTCCAGCCGGATCGAGCCGGTGAGATTGGCAATGGTCGACAGATCGCCCTGGCTGACGGCAGCCAGCAGCGCGTTCAGCTTCTCGACCGCCTTTTCGCGATTGGAGGTGGCATCCGTCGCAGTGCTCCTGAGCGAAGCGAGCCGCTGCGCAAGTTGGTCGACAATCCCATCGCCCGCCAGCTGGTGCTTGGCGCGGTGATCGGCGACCGCCTCCTCGGCCTGTTCCAGCGCGGTCTTCAGCTCAGCCACGCGGTTCGACAGCCAGGAGGTCGCTTGTTCAGTCGCCTGATACTTCACCTCTATCTGGTTCAGAATATACTGCTGCGTGATCGTGTTGACGATCGTCGCCGACTTCACGGGATCGGTGGTCGAGACGGAGATCCCAAAGACGAAGGAGAAATGCACGGGCAGCACGGTGACCCGCTTGGTCAGCGAGTCGATCGCCCGTTCACGCACTTCCTTCGGCGAAAGTGCCGCCTCCGGCACAGCCTCCTCATCCGATCCGCCAAGCCCCACGAGCCCCAGAAGGCTCGCAAACCATCCGTCACCCTGCGCCGCGCGCTCAGCCGCCGCGTTCCGACGCGCAAGCACGATGTTGAATTCCGGGTCCGCGGTCAGGTTCATCGCATCAACGACGCGCCCCATCAGCTTGCGGGAACGGATCACCTGCAACTGGCTGCGGATCTCCCGCGCGTCCGGCGTGATGCCGGTCACGACGCTGTCCAGATCCGTGAGATTGGCCTGATAGACATCCAATTTCACCGTCGCCGAGGCGGTAAACGTCGGCGTCAGGGATTTGGTGATGTAGACCCCGAGGGCCAGAAACCCGATAATTATGGCAGCGATCAGCCATTTACGCCGCCAGATGATGCCCAGCGCGTTCTTGGAGCCCTGTGCCTGCGGTTCACTTCGCGTGGACGCCGCAGCGGCCTGTGCGGCAGCCGCGTAGTCCTTGGCTCTGAGTTCGTTCACAGGGCCATCCTTCCGTCCCACTCACGCCGCCTGTTCTTGGCCACGCCGCTCATCAGCCTGGTCTTCCCAGACCGAACATCTGCCGAAATCTTGGCGATTCCCTTAACCGGGCCTGCCTCGGCATCACAGCATCCGAACTGATACGGCATTTCTGCCTCGCACCCGTTATCATAGCACGCGGCCTGAACAAAACACCAACTGAACGGCCAGAATGGGGCAGTCCGTTCATTCAAGAATGCGTGCATAGCTGTCGAGGAATGCCTGGCCCGCGACGTCAGTGCTGTAGCGCGCCTCGACTTTTGCCCGCGCCGCCCGGGACATACGGGCGTTCAGCGCGTCATCGTCCACGAGGGTCCTTAAGCGTGCCGCAATGGTTTCGGCATCGTCGAGCCCCGCCAGAAACCCGTCTTCGCCGTCCGCAATGATCTCGTCCGGGCCGCCGCTGCGGGTGGAGACCGGAGGCGTGCCCGAGGCCATGGCCTCGATCAACGTCACGCCGAACCCCTCCTCCGTCGATGTGAGTGCAAAGGCCCGGGCGCCCCGGAAAAGCGCGGCGAGCTCAGGCTGGTCCAACTTCAGATGGACCTCGACCCGATCGGCCAACCCCCGCGCCCTGACGGCTTCCATGAATTCGTCCCCGGGGCCCGAGGCCCCGGCAATCACCAGGCGCGGCGGATTCGCCATCTCGCTGTGGACTTTTGTGTAGGCATCCAGAAGCAGCATGACGTTCTTACGCGGATCCGCCATGCGCCCGACCGCCAGGATGTAGCCAGGTCCTTGCGGGCGCTCCGGCGCGGGGTGGAAGACCTCGACGTCGACGCCGGGATATCCATAGGTCACATGGGTGCCTGCCACCTCCGTCACCTTGGACGCATGATCGAACATCCAGCCATTCTCCACCTGGACGCAGGCGGCATGGCGCATGGCCGGGGTCTCGAGCCGGGTGACCGCGCGCGTCATGAGCCGTTTCCAAGGGGCCGAACGCCCGACCAGCTCAGCATCGCGCTTCTTGCGTTCCACCGCGATCAGGGTTGCCGCCTGGATACAGACAGGAACCTTGCACCCGATCAGTGCCGCCCCCCACGAAGGTGACCCGCAGACCAACTGTACGAGATCCACATCGCTCAGCTCAGCCATCAGCTCGGCACGGGGCCGGAGGCGTTGGGTCTCGATCTCCGCAAAACGCGCGCCAACATGGGTGAACGGCTGCCCATGGAAGACGCCCTTGGACGTGCGCACGCCCCGAAACCACGACCTCGGATCAGTGATGAGCAGACTGTCAGGATCCCGCATCGCCGTCGCGAGGGACACCAGCTTCAGCCGATAGTCGGTGCGGTCCAGGATCGTGCGCATCACGAACCGCGCCACCGAAGTGACGCCACCCGTGTTCTCAAGCGCAGGCACGACGAGGGCGATTGTCTTGGTCATCAGAGGGCCCTCAGTGTGCCGAGCGTCCTTCGCACCATCCCGACAGGTGTGAAGGCTCCGGTGGCGCGAACCACGACGGCATAGCTGCAGAGCGCCCAGATCAGGAGGCGCCAGCCGGCGTCCAGCCCCGCGAACAGAACCACGCAAGAGCCGAGCGCGACCAGCAGGACCGCACCTGCCACCTCGCCGAGGATCTCGCGCCCGACCGGGCCGAGGCCCCGCCAGATCAGCCATAGCGGCATGGCGGCCGCGACGCCGCACATGGTGATGGCGCGCGCCGCAGCCGCGCCCTCCGCACCGAAGAGACCCGCCAGCACATAGGCCCCACCCAGCAGCACGACAGCACCGAGGATCAGCGCATTGCGCGGCACACGCCCGTTCGACATAAGCTGCACACCCGTGGTGGCCGTGGCGGCGCCTGCCATGGCAATCCCCGGGGCCATGACCGCGAGGATGACCGCCGACGGCGCATAGGCCGGACCGAAGACCAGCGCGACAATCTCACTGCTCATCAATGCAAGGCCGAGTGCGGCTGTCGTCCCGATCGCCATGGTCAGCCGAGTGAGATCGCCAAGGAACGTCCCAACCCCTTGCTCGGCTTTCAGCTTGCGCGACAGATGCGGCGTGACCGCGCCCTGCAGAAGCCCGGTAAGCCGCCAGACCATGGCCGTCAGCGTCACGGCGGCTCCGTAATGGCCAAGGGTCGTCTCCCCCAGTCGCACCTCGACAACGAAAAGCTCGCCACGGTTCCAGACGATCGCGTTCAGGGCTCCGATGATGCAGACATTGACGCCGTAGCTGATGATCTCGGGCCAGGGCGGCAAGGCACCGGTGCCCTCGGTCCGTGCGTCGCGGCGGCGCAACAGGAACCAGGGCAGTGAAGGGGCGACCACTGCGAGACCCAGGATGACGAACGCCGCCGCAAGCGACGGGAACACAGTGATTGCGCAGGCTCCGATCAGCAGCACCACCGCACCGAGGGATAGTGACAGGATCACCAGGTCGAAACGCATGCTTCCCTGGAACTCGGCCAGCGAGATCACCTGCACCGCGCTCGCGAGCACCCAGAGGGTGAACAGCACCACGAGCCATCCCTCGATATCCAACACGAAGAGGCCCACGAGGGGCGCCACGCCAGCAAGAATCCCGAGCGACACGACCAACCAACGCGTCCGAAGGGCTTGAAGCGCCGGGCGATGCGCCTCCGCCGTCACGGGCAGGAAACGCGAGATCACGCCGGGCAACCCTGCGAGGGCCAACAAGATCAGAAGATCGACAGAGAGGATGGCCAGTGCGACGATCCCGAAAGCCTCGACCCCCAGCACGCGCGCGATCACGGCAATCGCCACGAAACGCGCACTGAAGAGGATGATGCTTGCGGCAGCGTTTCGCGCGGTGTCCCGGAGGAATCCGCCGGAAACTCCGCCTGATTTTGCGCTCTCCGCCGTCACGCGGCCTCAGCCCTGCACCATGGCCTGCGCACGGATGGACCAGCGCGAGACCTCGAGGATTTCGTCGAGCGGGATCGCAGCCTGTCCCGTGCGCACTGCTTTGCAGAAGGCAGCCACCGCCGCCGCATTGCCCTTGTCCTGACGCCACATGCGTTTCGTCGAGAACGCCGGCCAGCCCCAGCCGCGCAGGGTCCGGAAGTTGTCCAATTGCAGGATACGGCCCGCCGCGAAGACCTCGATCCGTTCCTTAGGGAAGCCCTTGTTGCCGTTGGCCAAGTACTGGATCGTGGCAGTGGACCCGTCCTCGAACCCGATCAGCATTTGCACCCTGTCCGGCGGGGTCGCACCGCCGGGAGCCAGAGCGAGCGCCTGAAGGGAAGCAATTGGGGCACCGACCAGATGCCGGGCAAGGTCGATGAAATGGCACCCCTCGCCAACGATGCGTCCACCGCCCACCGCCGGGTCGTGCTGCCAGTCATCCGCCGGGACAGCGCCCGCGTTGACGGTGATGATCACGGACTTGGGCGCGCTGACGGTCGTTAACTTTTCCTTAGCAATCACGGTGAGCGGCGCGAAACGGCGATTGAACCCGACCATGATCTGCTGGCCTGAACTCGCGGCAGCATCTGCGATCTCGTCTGCTTCCGCTTCGGTCAGACAAAGCGGCTTCTCCGCGAACACATGCTTGCCCGCCTCCAGCGCCGTGAGCACCTGCGGGGCGTGGGCATTGTGGCGCGTCGCGATGACAACCGTGTCGACCGCGTCGTCGGTCATGGCCTCGTCCGCGTCGGACGAGACGTTCGCGAACCCGTGCTTCCTGGCGTAATGCGCCGCCGAGACACCGCGTGCGCTGACGACCATATGCAGCCGCGCACCTGCCTCCGCAAAGGCCGGAATCAGCACGCGGCCCCCATAGTTGCCGGCACCGATCATGGCGATGGAGGGCTTGCCCGTCTTGCCACTCCCTGCCCCGGTGGCCACCTTGCGCGCCGGCGCGGCCTGCTCAGCCTCACGCGGATACTCGAGCAGCACCCCCAAAGCGCCGTCGAGGCTGTCATATGCCCGCCCAGCCTCGGCCAGCGGCACGCGGTGGGTCAGGAGCGGCGCCAGATCCAGCCGCCCCGCCGCCATCAGGTCCAACACTGCCTCGAAATTGCGCTGCTCCGTCCAGCGCACGTGACCGACAGGATAGTCGTGCCCACCCTCCTCATAGGCCGGATCGTAGCGCCCGGGCCCGTAGGAGCAGGACACCTGGAAGGTCAACTCCTTCTCGAAGAAGTCCGCGCGGGAAAGCTCCAGCCCCGTCACGCCCACGAGCACGACCCGGCCCCGCTGGCGGGACATCTGGGCAGCTTGGGTGACGGGTTCGTTGGACTCAGTGGCGGCCGTGATCAGGACGGCATCCATTCCCCGTCCGCGGGAGAAAGCTTCGGCCGCAGCCAGCACCTGCGCACGATCGGTTGCGACCACGGTCTCGGCCCCGAAGACGCGGGCCTGCTCCAGTCGCGCCGGGTCAAGGTCGATCCCAAGGACGCGACATCCCTGCGCGCGGAGCATCTGCACCGTCATCAGCCCAATCAGGCCCAGCCCGATCACGGCCACGCACTCGCCCATGGTGGGCGCGGCCAGACGGATCCCTTGCAAGCCGACGGCCCCGATCACGGTGAACGCCGCGTCGTCCTCCGTGACGCCTTCGGGCAGCTTCGCCACCAGGTTCCGCCCCACCGCCACAACTTCGGCATGGGGCCCGTTCGAGGCCACCAGATCGCCGGGCGAGAGGTCCGCCACGCCCGCGCCCACCTCGATAACTTCCCCGACATTGCAATAGCCTAGCGGGATCGGCTGATCGAGCTTCGCACGCACTGCATCCATGGTTGCGGCCAGGCCGTCGGTCTTCACCTTCTCAATGGTCTGGCGCACCTTGTCCGGCTGCTGGCGGGCCTTGCCCAGCCACCCCGCCTTGCCGAAGTTCAGCAGCATCTTCTCGGTGCCGACGGAGATCAGACTGACGCGCGTCCGGATCAGCACCTGCCCCAAACCGCAACCGGGTGCAGGGACCTCGGCCACCTCGATGGTGCCGTTCTTCAGGCTCTGGATGATCTGCCGCATCGTTCTTATGCGCTCCTGCCGGTTTTCCGGGCTCTCTATCACACTGTCCCGATCTTGGAACCCGGGAGCATGCCGCATCCTCCAAAGGGGTTCTTTACCCTCCGTGCGTTAACGAGTGATGCGGTCTTTGACAGGCGGGCTCCCGCACCTTACGACCGCGCCGGGACTGTTCGGGTTTGAGACATGCGCGTGCTATCTGTGTTCGGGACACGGCCGGAGGCCATCAAGATGGCGCCCGTGGTGCATGCGTTGGCGGCGGCGGAGGGTGTTGATGCGCGGGTCTGTGTGACCGGACAACATGCGGAGATGCTGGCCCAGGTGCTGGACGTGTTCGGCATCCGCCCCGACCGGGATCTGGCCGTGATGCGCCCGGGTCAGACGCTGACCCATGTGACGACCGCCGTGCTGGAGGGCATGGCGGAGGTTTTGGCCGAGGAGACGCCCGACGCGATGCTGGTGCACGGGGACACGACGACCTCCATGGCGGCCGCTTTGGCGGGCTTCTATGCGGGTGTGCCGGTGGGCCATGTGGAGGCCGGGCTTCGGACCCGCGACCTGATGGCGCCTTGGCCGGAGGAGGCGAACCGGCAGATTACCGGCCGCCTTGCGCACTGGCATTTCGCTCCAACGTCACGCGCGCGTGACGCTTTGATCGCCGAATCCGTGCTGGAATCGACGATTCATGTCAGCGGGAACACCGTAATTGATGCACTGCAGCATGTAACAAACCAAATTCTGCCGGGGCGAGAGACCGAGATGGCCACGCTCTTTCCCTGGCGTGACCCTTCGCGGCGGCTGGTTCTGGTCACTGGTCACCGGCGGGAGAACTTCGATGGCGGGTTGGAGGCCGTGTGCAAGGCGCTCGCCCGGTTGGCAGCTCGAGGGGATGTGCAGATCTGCTATCCGGTGCACCTGAATCCCGTGGTGCGGGAAGCGGCGGACAAGGTGTTGGGCAACGCGGCGGACGTCCATCTGATCGCGCCGCAACCCTACCTGCCATTTGTCTGGCTGATGCGGGAGGCGCATCTGGTCATCACCGACTCGGGCGGCATTCAGGAAGAAGCGCCGTCGCTCGGTAAGCCTGTGCTCGTCACGCGCGCGGTCACCGAACGGCCGGAGGCAGTGGATGCGGGCACCGTCATCCTGACCGGCACCGATACCAACCGAATTGAGGCCGAGGCCACGCGGCTGCTGGATGATGAAGCCGCACACGAAGCCATGTCGCGCGCGCACAACCCTTATGGCGATGGGAAGGCCGCGGGCCGCATCGTCCGCGTGCTGACCGGGGGCTTTCCATGACTCGTTCGCTCTCCGTCATTGGGCTCGGCTATGTGGGCCTGCCGACCGCCGTGGTCTTCGCCGATGCGGGGCTGGAAGTGCACGGCGTGGACGTGAACGCGGACGCCGTGGCGTCCATCAACGCGGGTCGCCCGCATATCGTGGAGCCCAATCTGGAGGCGATGCTGGGCCGGGTCGCCGAGGCCGGCAAGCTGCACGCCTCGACCGATGTTACCGCCACGGATGTCTACGCCATCGCGGTACCGACGCCGTTCAAGGATGGGAAGGCGCCGGATCTCGGCTTTGTCGAGCAGGCCGCGCGGATGATCGCGCCGCATCTGGCCGCGGGCGCGCTGGTCATTCTGGAAAGCACGTCTCCCGTCGGGGCGACTGAGCAGCTGTCCCGATGGTTGGCCGAGGACCGCCCCGACCTGACCTTCCCGCATCAGGAAGGAGATCTGGCCGAGGTGCAGCTTGCCCACTGCCCGGAACGCGTGCTGCCTGGCAAGGTACTGCACGAGGTCGTCCACAATGACCGCATTGTCGGCGGCATGACCCGGCATTGTGCTGCGCGGGCGGAGGGGTTCTACAAGCTCGCCGTGCAGGGGACCTGCCATGTTACCGACGCGCGCACGGCGGAGCTGGCGAAGCTGACCGAGAACGCATTCCGGGACGTGAACATAGCGTTTGCCAACGAGCTTTCTTTGATTTGTCAACGACTGGCAATTGATCCGTGGGAGCTTATCGCCATGGCGAACAAGCACCCGCGCGTAAACATCCTGAACCCTGGCCCCGGCGTCGGTGGGCACTGCATCGCGGTGGACCCGTGGTTCATCGTGGACTCGGCGCCAGAAGAGGCCAGGCTGATCCGCACGGCGCGACAGATCAATGACGGCAAGCCCGGCTGGGTCGTGGACCGGGTGGCGGAAGCTGTTCAGACGGTGGGACCGGAGAGCGGCCCCAAGCCGATCATCGCCTGCCTAGGGCTCGCCTATAAGCCTGATGTCGACGATCTGCGTGAAAGCCCCTCGGTCGAGGTGGTCAGCGAGATTCTCGCGCGCGGGCTTGGGCAGGTTCTGGTCGTCGAGCCCTATGTGAGCGAACTGCCCGAGAGTTTGGCGGGCGCGCGGCTGGCGGATTTCGCAGTCACGCTGGAGCAGGCCTCGGTCGTCGTGTTCCTGACCGGGCATTCGGCGTTCCGGAACATCCGGCTCTCGGATCTTGACGGGAAGCAAGTGGTGGATAGCTGCGGCTTCCTGAGGCCTAAGGTCTAGGATGCTTCTCGCGTGCCAACTTGGCCCTGCGGGCCAAGGGGGGCGCTGCCCCCCGAACCCCCCGAGGTATTTCCGGCAAGATGAAAGGGAGCGGGGATCATATACCGGGGCATGTCTGCGCGGATGGGGCTGGGCATGAAGCTCATCCACGTCGTCCCCCATGTCGGTCACGAGGCCAGTGGCCCGTCCTATTCCGTGCCCGCCCTTTGCCGGGCCCTGGGTCGGGCCGGGGCGGATGTGACGCTGATGACCCAGACGAAGGACACGGGCGAGGAGCCGCTGCCTGAGAGCGCAGGCTTCCGCCACGTGATCCATAAGGAGAAGGGCTGGCCAAAGGCGCTGCACCCCTCGCCCGACATGGCGCGCGCGCTGGCTGGCGCGGCTGCGGATGCCGACCTGATGCACAACCACTCCATCTGGCTCTGGCCCAATGTCTATCCAGGCCAGGTTTCGCGGGACACCAACACCCCGCTGGTATCGGGACCACGCGGCGCGCTGGCGCCTGCAAATCTGGCCCATGGACGGCTCAAGAAGCGGATCTTCTGGAACCTGTTTCAGCATGTCACTTACGATCAGACCAGTCTTCTGCACGCGACCGGTGAGCACGAGTATCGGGATCTGCGTGCCTACGGTCTTCGCCAACCCGTGGCTGTCGTCCCGAACGGGATCGATGTGCCGGAGATGGTGCCGGAGGTCGCGCCCTCCGACACGCGGGTCCTCCTCTACCTTGCGCGGGTCCACCCTTTGAAGGGGCTGCCATTGCTACTGGAGGTCTGGCGCGATCTGCCCGCCGACGCCCGTGCCGGCTGGGAGTTTCATATCGCCGGTCCCTCGACGGACGGGCACGCAGAGGAGTTGCAGGCGTTCTGCCGGGCACATGATCTGACGGATGCGCGGTTCCTCGGCCCCCTCTATGGTGACGACAAGTGGCGCGCCTATGCGGGCGCCGACATCCACGTGCACCCCACGAAGCACGAGAACTTCGGTGTCGTGATCGCGGAGGCCTTGGCTTCGGGAACGCCTGTGATCACGACGAAGGGCACCCCTTGGGAGGGAGTGCACGACAAGGACTGTGGCTGGTGGGTCGAGCGGACACATGCGGCGCTGACCAGCGCCCTGACCGACGCGATGGCCCGGCCGCGGACGGTTTTGACCGAGATGGGCGCACGTGGCCGCGCCTGGATGACGCACGAGTTCGGCTGGGACGGGCTTGCGAGCCAGATGCTCGCGGCGTACGAATGGGTGCTTGCCGGGCGCACCGGCCCGGCCCCTGACTGGGTGAGAGTGAACGGATGACCCTGCCAGTATCGGTTATCATGATCTCGCTCAACGAGGCGCACCACATGCCCGCGGTGCTTAAGAACCTTGAGGGCTTCGCCGAGAAGGTGTTCCTGGTCGACAGTTTCTCCGCCGACGACACCGTGGACATCGCCGTGCGTCACGGAGTGCACGTCGTCCAGCGCCGGTTCAGGGATTTCGGCGACCAGTGGAACTTTGCTGTCAACGAGCTTCCGATCGAGACGCCATGGGTTATGAAGCTGGATCCCGATGAGCGCATCACGGACGAGTTGAAGCAGTCCATTGCGCAGGCGATCGAGGGCGACCGGCTGGACGGGATCGGTTTCGAACGCAGGTTGTGGCTGATGGGCAAGCCGATGCCGGTGCGCAATCATGTGCTCAGGCTCTGGAGACATGGGAATTGCCGCTTCACCGACGTAATCGTGAACGAGCATCCGGTCATCAACGGCGGGGTCGGCGACATTGCGGGTGAGTTGGAACACCATGACAGCCCCAATCTGCACCATTGGTTCGACAAGCAGAACCGCTACACCACGGCGGAGGCCATCGCGCAGTTCCAGCGCCATAGCCTTGCCGATGCGCCCCGCCTCTTCGGCACGCGGCTGCAGCGGCGCATGTGGCTGAAGCAGCATTTCTGGAAACTGCCTGGGCGGTTCACGGCGCTGCACCTCTACCTGGTCTTCTGGACCGGTGCCTGGCGGGCCGGGAAGGTGGGTCTGATATGGGCAAGGCTGCGCACCGAACTCTACCGGAGCCAGGAGTTCAAGTACTTCGAGATGACGCTGAGCGGGGCGCCGTACCAGACCATTTCCTCAGGCCATGGTGCGCCTCATCCCGAGGCAGTTCAGGCACCTGATCCCAATCCGCAATTCCAGAAGTCCCGGCAAGGCATGAACGGGGCCAAGGCTGATCCCGGTGCTGTCAATCATCACGAGCATCTCGCAGATGGCTGGGAGAGCCGCTACGCCAGCGGCGGCTTCCAGCGGCGCGCCCGCTTCATCCGTGACGAGCTCTTCGCTCCCCTCGACATCGACGGCCGATGGCTTGACGCGGGGTGCGGCAGCGGATTGTTCGCGCGGATGCTGGCCGAACGCGGTGCCGAGGTGCGCGGCGTCGATGCCGCCGAAGGCATGGTCGAGGCTGCCCGTCATCTGGCGCTCGACCACACTGCCATGAACCGGCTGACCTTCGAGACCATCAACACAGTCGAGGACCTGCCGGACGCGGATCAGAGCTATGACGGCGTGATCTCGATGAGCGTGCTGGAGTACCTGCCGAACCCCGGTGCCGCGCTGCGCGAGTTCGCACGGATCCTTCGCCCCGGCGGGACAGTGGTCATTTCGCTTCCCAACACGCGCAGCCCCACGCGGCTTCTCGGCAAAGCCAAGGCGGTGCTTGCGCCGGAAAAGAACAAGGGCACCGCGTTTTTGGATCACTCAAGGTTTACGTTGAAGAAGTCAGCCGTTGCGCCGTTCTTCGAACGTCACGGTTTCCGGGTGGCCGCGATCAAGGGTTTTGACCCGATTATGCCCAAAGGGCTCGGCACCAAAGCGCCGAGCCTGTTCTTCGTGACCGCGACGCGCCAGTAGGCACCCTAGCTGTTTGGCGGCGGCTGGCGGATCCAGAGACCCAGCACCTTGTTCGTACTGGTGTTCCGCGCATTGCCCGCGAAGGTGAGGGTCCGGGCAGAGGTGTCGATAGCCGTCACCTCTCCCTCGCCATTGGCGAAGATGAAGTCACTGTCCTGATCCGCGAAGAAGAAGTCTCCGACGGCCACGTCAGTGCTGAGATAGGTCGCGAAATTGTCGAAGCGGCCCACATCCGTTGCCGTATTCGACCCGGTGGCAAAAGAGGCCAGCGTGGTGAAGCTCGGCGTGTAGAGGCGGCTCGACATGAACTGCAAGGTACCGACGGTGGTCGAGAACGGCTCGACCGTCGTGAAGCCCCCGCCACCGTTGCTGACATAGTTGTTCTGCGCCTCAGCAGTCACAGTCGCCCCATTTCGCGCCCGGATGAAGAACACCATGCCGGTGTCCGCATCCCTTATGACATCCCCTGGCTCCACGCCCAGACGCATCGCGGTGTGGTCGGCGAGGCTCGTGAAGGTGAGCGTCAGCGTGCGCCCGCTCAGTGCGACATTCGAAAAATGCACGTTCTTCACGCGGCTAAATGTCGGGAATCGCTTGCGCTGGGTCTGGCCGTAAAGCTCCCCGGAATGGCGATAGTCCCAAATCGCAATCGGGATGCCGGAAGTCCGCCCAGTATCCCTGAAGATCACGTCGCGCGGCATGACCGCCCCGATTGTCGTACCCGTGTCGAGATTGAACTGGGTGAAACCGATCACCTGCGGACGCAGGTTCAGGGGGTCGAGAACCATGCCGCCGGATGTCGCATTGTGCGCGAAAGCCAGATAGCGGTCGATCGTGCCCGAGACGCGGTCTGGCACCGAGGTCCGGCACTGCTCCATCTGAACATTGGGCATGGTGATGGAGAAGACCGAGGGCACCCGGTCAAACTGGCAGCCGCGGAACACCATCTCGGTGTCGTTGAACCCGTCGAGAATGTTCGGCGGCACACCTTCCGTATCCCCGTGGCGGAAGACGAACTGGCAGCCCTCGAAAGTCAACGAACCCTCCGAACCAGAGTTGCCTGTGAAGTCCCCGATCCGGTGCAGGCTCTCCGCATAGACGTTCAGGAAGGTCGGCGTCCCCAGCAGAGCGCTTCGGTTGAACCGGAAAAGCTGACCCAGGAAACCACCAAACGAGCAATTGCCGATGGTGCCGCCAAAGCGTCCGGACTGCCGCCCATGCGCCTCGTTCGTCATGAAGACGAACATATGCGCCCCGGTGATGTTGCTTAGCTCGACATTGCGGGACTGGCTGTTGCCGATGGAAACCCCGTATTTGCAGTTCTCGAAATTACTGTCCCGAATCTTCACGAAGTCGCCATTGGAGTCGAGATCCGAAGGCTGCACCGCGACCGCTGTGTTCACATTCTGCACGCCGATGCGGGAGATCAGAACGTCCGAGGAGCCCGCCCGGTTGTACTGATCCTGCGACATGTAGGGCGGATAGGTCACGTTCGGATAGGATTGTGCCGGACGCGGGCCGCCATAGGCATCAATCGTGATGGCGGCGTAAGGATTGTATCTGCCATTGCCCCCGAGCGCATCCCAGGTGCTTTCCTCGGTCGCTTCGACATCCTGGAAATCGATGCCGGTGGGGGGCAAGGCACCGTTGATCCACAGATCGGACAACTCACTGATCCGCGCTGCCTGGATGTTGATGACCGGACGGTCCGTGAACGTGGGTACGATCGCGGTCCCAACATTCTGCGGCTCGCCCCGGCGTTTCATGCCCATGCCGCGGACGATGACCCCGTGGAACGTATCGCCATAGCCCATGTGGATCGTGTCCGTGGTCCGGCAGAGCGGACCAATGATGCGCACCTGCAAGGGCTGCGCGCTGGTCGGGCTCTGCTCGTTGTAGAGCACGAAGTCGATCACGTTCTGTATAGCCGCCGTGTCGTCTGCCGCCCCGTCACCGATGCCACCCGCCTGCTTCTCCGTGACAAAGCCTCCTTCGGGGACCAGTTCCCAGAAGGCACCGTCTGCAGACTGGATCTTCAATGCGTGGCCGGGCTCGGTTGCTGCCCGCGCATAGAGCGCGCCACCCCCATCATTGGGCACGTTGTAGCCCGCGGTGCGGACGAAGGAGACTTCGAGGTCGATATCCGCGCCCTGCACGGCCGTCCGGGTCTCGAAGTCCGGCGGCAGGATGGGTTGCGGCGGCGGCGGTAGGCTGCCCACGGCACCACCATCAGGATCCGAGAAAGTCCCGCCGCCTGCACGGCCAAACCCCACACGCAAAGGTTGGCGTTCACGCCAATCGAACAGTTTCATGATCGTCCTCATCGCTTCGGTCACGAAGCGCTCGGGCAACCGGAGGGTGCTTGGGGGTGGCAGCAGCGGTGTGTCTGGCTAAGACCACGGTCCATGCAGGTCCTCGTGGTCTGGCCGAACGCCGGCTAATCGCGGCAAGGGTTAGGTGACAATGGTTAAGAATGCATTGAGTTTTCGTTAATTGTCCTGAAAACAATCCACGCCAGACCCGGTCTGGACGGCGCATTCCAGAACGGAGCCTTCGTGACCCTCTCCAGACTGCTCCTGCTGCTGCGCACGGCACGTTACCTGAAACCGGGTCAGGTGGTCTGGCGCGTAAGGCGCAAACTGGTCCCCGCGCAATTTCGTCCCGTCGACACTCCGGCAATGCGCAGCGTGCCGCCGGAATGGCGGGGCGCCGCGCGGTTCGCGTCGATGACAGGGCCCGTGAGCTTCCGCTTTCTGAACCGCGAGGAAACCCTCTCCGGCCCGTCCTCTTGGAACGACCCCACTCTGCCGAAGCTCTGGCTCTACAATCTCCACTATTTCGATGACCTTTTGGCCGAGAGTGCAGGCGAGCGGACAGTCTGGCACCGCGATCTGATTCCCCGCTGGATCCGCGAGAACCCGGCCCCGCACGGCAACGGGTGGGAGCCCTATCCGACCAGCCTCCGCATCATCAATTGGATCAGATGGGCGTGGAGTGGACACACGCTTCCGGACACTGCCGTCGAGAACCTCGCAAACCAGGCGAACTGTCTGTCGCGCAACCTCGAATACCACCTCCTCGGCAATCACCTCTTCGCCAACGCGAAGGCATTGATCTTTGCGGGCACGTTCTTCGAGGGGCCGCTGGCCGATTGTTGGCGGATGACCGGCATAAACATCCTTCGCAAGGAGCTCCCGGAGCAGACGCTCCAAAACGGAGGGCATTTCGAGCGGTCCACCATATACCACTCGCTCTTTGTTGAGGATTTGCTGGACCTCGTCCAACTGGCCCGCCTGACGGGTGCCATACCCGACCACGACATCGAACATTGGAAAAGCACGGCTGCGCGTGCGCTTGCCTGGTTGGACGGGCTGACCCATCCGGACGGTGGGATCGCCTTCTTCAACGATGCAGCCTTCGGGATCGCGCCGGAATCCAAGGCATTGCAAGAGTACGCCGCGCGTCAGGGGCTGGCAGCCGCCCCGTCCCCGGCCCCGGATTTCGACGACTATATCAGGCTGGAGTCTGGGCCCGCCGTTCTCCTCTGCGACACGGCCCCCATCGGGCCGGACTACCTGCCTGGGCACGCGCACGCGGACAGCCTATCGTTCGAGTTTTCGCTGGCAGGTCATCGCATGATCGCGAACGGCGGCACGTCAGTTTACGGTGGCGATCCAGCGCTCAGGCTGGTGGAGCGTTCTACTGAGGCCCACAATACGGTGACCGTGGACGGACAATCCTCGTCCGAGGTCTGGGCCGAGTTCCGCGTCGCGCGCCGTGCCCACATCAAAGGTCGGAGCATCAACGCAACCAATCTGCCCGCCGAGGTCGCCGCAACCCATGACGGGTTCCGACGGTTCGGGGGTCCGTCGCACAAGCGGCGTTGGGAGTTGGGCGACACTCATCTGACAATCGAGGACGAACTGACCGGGGCCTGGAAGAGGGCAACTGCGCGGATAAGGCTCGTTCCACCCTTCAGCTTCGCGGAGGGGCGGATCGACGGCCCCACACCCGTCAGCGTCAAGGTTGACGGTGGCACCCTTCGCCACGAACCCGGCCACTGGGCGCGCGAATTCGGTGTGCGCGTCCCGTGCGACATACTTTGCATCGACTTCACCGGCCCACGGCTGACCACAACCCTGACCTGGGAGGCCTAGGTGCGGATCCTGTTCCTGACCGACAACTTCCCGCCTGAGACGAACGCACCCGCCACCCGCACGTGGGAGCACGCCAAGGTCTGGGTCGCAGACGGCCACGACGTCACGATCATCACCACGGCCCCGAACTTCCCGCGTGGCGTGGTCTATGACGGCTATCGCAACGCATGGCGTCAGGTTGAGGTTATGGAGGGCATCCGGGTCGTCAGGGTCAAATCCTACATCGCCGCCAACTCGGGGACGCTAAGGCGGATGCTCGACTATCTGAGTTTTGGGCTCACAGCGCCCATCGCCTCGCTCTTCGAACGCCGTCCGGACATCATCATCGCCACCTCGCCGCAGTTCTTCTGCGCGCTGGGCGGCTGGCTGACATCTATCCTGCGTTGGCGACCCTGGGTATTCGAGCTCCGCGACCTCTGGCCAGACTCCATAGTTGCCGTTGGGGCCATGCGCGCAGGCTTCGCGATCCGCAGGCTGGAGCGGCTGGAGTTGTTCTTATACCGCCGCGCCCGGCTGGTGATCTCGGTGACGCAGGCGTTCAAGGCGAACCTCGTCGAACGCGGGATCGACGAGGGAAAGATCGAGGTCGTCACTAACGGGGTGCGTGCGGATGCCTTCCAACGCTCTGGCGATGGAGCCCAGATACGAATACAGGCCGGGCTCGAGGACCGCGTCGTCTTCGGCTATGTGGGTACCCATGGCATGGCGCACGCATTGGACACAGTGCTGGACGCGGCGGAGGCGCTGGTAGACCGCAACGATATCGGGTTTCTCTTCGCAGGCGACGGGGCGGAGGCCGACCGCCTGCGCGTACGCACGGAGCCCCTTCCAAACGTCGCTTTCCTCGGCCCGCAACCGCGGGCACGAATGCCGGAGATCTGGTCTTCCTGCGACGTGGCGCTTGTAAACCTCCGCAACACACCGACGTTCCGCACCGTGATCCCGTCCAAAATTTTCGAGGCCATGGCTATGGGCGTGCCTATCCTCATGGCCCTGCCGGAGGGCGAGGCGACGGGGATCGTTAACCACCACAAGGTCGGACTCACCTGCCCGCCGGAAGACCCAGGCGCGCTCGCCAACGCCATCATCCGGCTGGCGGAGAACCCGGATTTGCGGACGCAACTGGCGGCAAATGGGACAAAAGCAGCCCGCTCCTTCGATAGAACTGAGCTTGCGCGACAGATGCTGTCGCATCTTCAACATCAAATCTCCTGAACCGAGCCGTCAAAAAATTTATCTTGATAAATGTGCCGGTTCGCCCAAGCTCATCATAAATATGATATGACTTGGAGGGGGCGTTCATGGACAAGATGGTTAAATCCGCTGTGCGGGTGTTGGATATTTTCGAGGCGTTCGAGGCACAGCAGCGGGCGCTGACAATCTCGGAACTGGTGGATCTCTTGCAGATCCCGCAATCCTCCATGTCCACTCTGATCAAGAGCCTCGTGGCGCGCGGTTTCGTGGAATACGAGGCGGAGACACGGCGCTACCGGCCCTCGGTCCGGCTGGCCTTCGTCGGCAACTGGGTGCTGGGTTCGACGGATGTGATCGCCCGGATTCACGCGCTCGCCCAGCGCCTGCACGACGAAACCGGTGAGACCGTGCTGCTGGGTGCCGAGAACGGTCTTTATCTACAATATCTCTCGCTGGTGGTGTCGGAGCATACGCTGCGGTTCTCGCTCCACCCGGGCATGAAGCGGCCGATACATCGCTCGGGTCTCGGCCTGATGCTGTTGTCGCTGAAGCAGGACGGCGAGGTTGGCCGCATCGTGCGGCGCTACAATTCCGAGATCGTCGATCCGGGGGAAGATCGGGCGAGCCCCTCTGACGTGATCGAGAATGTCGCGAAGGCGCGGCGCGACGGGGTCTGTTTTTCGGCCAATCAGGTGGTGCGCGGCGGAGGATCCATCGCAACGCTCCTGCCCCTGCCGCGCGAGCACGGGATGCTGGCAATCGGCTTTGGCGGCCAGTCGCACCAACTCTGCCAGCGGGTGGATGAGCTGCGCGAGGTGCTGCTGCGCAATGTTGCCGCGTTCAACGCACCGGCAGAGCCATTACCGCCCGTGGAAAACGGGCGCACGTTTCTCTCGCATGGCAGCCAGGCCCTCGACCACGTCGTCTGAGAAAGCACAGGCCCGCACCAGTTCCTCGATCCGTGCAGGATCGGGGGCTTCGCGGACGATCTCCTTCATGGCTCCGACCGCGAGTGGCGCGAGCGTGGACGCATCTGCGGCCAACTCTTGGGCTGAACTCAGTGGGTCGTTCGAGGTCTTGTAAATGACCCCTGTCGGCAGCAGATCCTCGGCCACCAGTTCCCGGTTCATGTAGAGCAACTGGGAGGCGCGCGCCGCACCCATGGTCATGGCAATTCTGCGAATGCTCGCAGGAACATAGACGAATCCAAAGCGGGCCGCCGGGATCATGAACCGCACTCCCGGCCGAGCCACCAGCATGTCGCAGATCACTGCAACATGCACGCCACCGCCCATGCAATGCCCGTTCAGCGCGCCGATGACGGGGACCGGGATCTTGGCCCACATCTCGAATACGTCCGAGAAGCGAGATTTCAGGAAGTTCTCCGGTTTGAACCCACCCAATTCGCTGAGGTCAAACCCGGAGGTGAACGCCTTGTCCCCGGCCCCTGTCAGGATCACGGCGCGGATGTCCGATCCTTCGATACCCTCCGCGATCTCCGCCAACCGATCCAGGGCGCCGGTGCCGATCGCGTTTCGCCGCGCCTCATTGGCGATGGTTACGGTCAGGACGGCACCGTCCTGAGATGCGAGAATGTGCTCCGCCGACACGATGGCCCTCCCAAGTGTCTCTACCCACATGATTTTGCCGGACCGTACCCTGCGCGCGCCCCGGTTTCCATTGGACCTGCATCGCCCACCGGATAGTCTCACCGAAAATGGGAGGAGAGATGGGACGCCTCGAGGGCAAGTGCGCGCTGGTGATCGGCGCGGGATCCGTCGGCGAAGGCTGGGGAAACGGTCGGGCGACATGCGCTGTTCTGGCGCGCGAGGGCGCGACTGTCTTCGGGACAGACCGGGACGCGGCCGCGCTGGAGCGAACCTCCGAGATGATCGCCGAGCGCGAGGGCAGCGGCATCCTCACCCGCACGGCGGACATCAACAACACGCAGGAATTGGACGCCCTGATCACGGATGCCCACGCACAGATGGGCCGCATCGACGTGCTGGTGAACAATGTGGGCGGCTCGGTGCCAGGAGATGTCGTCTCCCTGTCCTCGGACGCTTGGCACGGACAGCTGGACCACAACATCAACTACGTGTTCGAGAGCATGAAGCGGGTCATTCCCCGCATGCTCGATCAGGGCTCAGGCGCGATCGTGAACCTCGCCTCCATCGCAGCGCTCCGCCATTTTGGCCCCGACTGCGTGGCTTATGCGGCGGCCAAGGCGGGGCTGATAAAGATGGGTCAGGTCACTGCTGTACGCTACGCCTCCGACCATATCAGGGTGAACACGGTGGTGCCGGGACTGATGCACACACCGCTGGTCGAGGTTCGGCTGGCGGGGCAACGCGCCGGCGGCGACGCGGAGGCGTTGATCGAAGCACGCAACCGGCAGGTTCCCATGGGCCATATGGGTGACGGCTGGGACGTCGCCGAGGCTGTCTGTTTCCTCGCCTCGGACGCCGCGAAGTATATTACAGGGACCGAACTGGTCGTGGATGGCGGGCTGCAGGCCACCTGCGTCGCCCCCAACCCGATGGCGTGAGATGGGGCGCTTTTTCCAGGATTTCCGGGTCGGCGAACGGTTCGAGACGCGAGGACGGACCATCACCGAAGCGGACATCCACCAGTTCGCCCAGTTCACCGGCGACTGGAACCCAGTACACGTAGACGAGACACATGCCGCACCGCTCCACGGTGGGCGCATCGCGCATGGGCCCATGTTCCCCGGCATCGCCTTCGGCCTCCTCGCCCAATATGACCTGATCGAGGGTACGGCCATCGCCTTGAAAGACATGGGATGGGAGTTCCTCGCGCCCGTGCGCATCGGCGATACGATCCGCGTGTATGCCGAGATCGCAGACGCTTCACCACACCCTACCAAGCCTGGCCGTGGCCGGGTTGCGTTCGCCATGGAAGTGGTCAATCAAGATGGAAACGTCGTGAACCGCGGCACTGCCACCGTGGTCATCCGAACAGGAGAGGAATGATGGCAAGAACCGTTCAGATTCAAGATTTTGGTGACGCCGATGCCATGCAGGTCGTCGACCTTCCCGTGGGCGATCCCGGCCCCGGTCAGATCCGTATCCGGCACGAGGCCTGTGGGCTGAACTTCATCGACATCTATCAGCGTTCCGGCGTCTATCCTCTTGAATTGCCGCATTCTTTGGGGATGGAGGGCGCGGGCGTCGTCGAGGCGGTTGGCGAAGGCGTCACCCACCTAGCCGAGGGCGATCGCGCGGCTTATTCCTCCGCGCCTCCGGGGGCCTATTGCGAAGCGCGGGTCATGAACGCGGCCCAGGTCTGCAAACTGCCCGACGCGATCAGTTTCGACACCGGCGCGGCCATGATGCTGAAAGGCCTGACGACGCAGTATCTATTCCGATCTACCGGGCGGTTGACGGGCGGCGAGACTGTGCTGTTCCACGCGGCTGCCGGGGGTGTCGGCTTGATCGCCTGCCAATGGGCGCACGCCATGGGCGTGCGCCTGATCGGTACCGCGGGCACGGACGAGAAATGCGCGCTCGCCAAGGAGTACGGCGCAGACGCGTGCATCAACTACAACACCGAGGACTTCCCGGCACGCGTGCGCGAGCTGACCAATGGCGAGGGCGTCGATGTGGTCATGGACTCAGTGGGCAAGTCCACTTGGGAGGGCTCTTTGGACAGCCTGAAGCCCAACGGAATCATGGCAACCTTCGGCAATGCCTCGGGCAAACCCGCCCCGGTGGATCCGCAGGTGCTAGCCGCCAAAGGTTCCATCTATCTGATACGGCCGACGCTCTTTACGTATATCCGGACGCGCGAGCTCTGTCAGGAACGCGCCGATGACCTGTTCGATATGGTCGGGTCAGGCAAGGTTAACATCGAGATCAACCAAACCTATCCGCTTGCCGATATCGCCCAAGCGCACAAGGATCTGGAGGCTCGCAAGACCACCGGCGCGACCGTCATTAAACCCTGAGGGGCAACAACGGTGCATCACACCTGCCAAAGGCAGGCTTTGGATGCACCCTACGCGGGGGCACACTGGCGAGGGCTGCAACTAATCGGCGGTGAGCGCGTCGAAGAAGCAGTCGATCTCTGCCTCCGTGTTGTAGACATGGGGGCTGATGCGGAGGAACGCTTCAGCGTCCGCATCAATGGCGCGCAGCGGTTCGCAATCGGGACCTGCGTCCTTCATGTCGATGCCTGCGTCGCGGATCCGTGCCATGCCCGCGTCAGCCTCGGCCCGCGGCAGTTGAAGCGTTATGATCGCCGAACCGGAAGGCTCTCGATTGGCCAAAGGCAGGCCGTGTTTTGCCGCCGTGTCGCTTGCATGGATGGTCAACTGGTTGAGCAGGGCGAAGATCTGCTCCGCTCCGTCCAGGAATTGGTCCAGCGCCACGCCCTGCCCAAGCCGTTGCGGAGCGAACCCGCTGTCTGAGCCAAACCGACGGATGCCCGGGCGGTCATTCAGCGCGTTTCCGTCGGCGACAATGTTGTAGAGGCGCGGGGCCGGATTGGCCTCCATCCGCTCTAATGCCGTATCGGAGACATAGAGCAGTCCTGTGTCACGCGGCCCACGCACCCATTTCCGCGTGGTAGCAGCGAGGATATCGCAGTTCAGCGCGCGGACTGAGACGGGCATCTGGCCCACCGCCTGAGCCGCATCCACCACAAAAGCGCAGGTGTCTGGGCGTGGGAGCGCGCCGATTTGTGCAGCCGGGTACAGGTCCCCGGTCAGCGAGCAGACCATCGGCAAACAGATCGCCGCCACGTCATCGTCCAAGTTGGCCGCCAGCGCCTTCACATCCAGCGCACCTGCGTTGTCAGTGGGGATCGGTTCGATCCGTGCTCCCATGCGCTGGAGCACCGCAACGTCTGAAGACCACTCGCCGGGGGCGACCATCACCCGTTTGCCCGCCAACGGCAGCGACATGACCGCTGCGTTCCAGCCTAGAGTCGTGGTGGGCATGAGCGTCACGTTCTCGGCAGGCGCGTCTATCACGCGAGCGGCCTTGGCGGTGACGGCAGCCATCTCTTCGCCCGCCTCACACTCCGCAGCGATTGGGCCGATCTGGTCTTCGAGTTCCAGATGCGCCCGCATACGGGCTCGCACGGCAGCATCCGGCAGCCCATGCGCGGCGGCGTTCAAGTAAATCATGGCGGCACCTCCCCGGCGGCAATCAGTGGCGAGGATTGCATGGTCGCGGGGATGCCGGGAATCATATCTCGTGACGCGCGCCTAACGCGTCATGATCCGTCCGTGTCCCCGGAACTCGGTTTGCGCAAAACCGCAAGACGCTTCATCCATTCCCGGTGTCGGGCGAAGACAGGCGCCAATGCGGGGCGGGCCTCCGTCCGGCTGAGAAGCGTCGCCAAGGCTGGTCGATTGTCCAGGACCCCCTCAGCGTCCGCATAGGCCAACCAATACGCGAGCGTGAGGTCCGCCAGTGAAAAACGCTGCCCAAGAAGATACGGTCCTGCGCCGGCAAGTTGCGCCTCGATTGGGTCCAGCCGGTCGCCCAGCATCTGCCATGCTTGCGCCCGATGTGCCTCTGTCTCCTCCGGCCTCAGCGTATACCGATGCGCGAAGAAGATGCGCTTCATGGTCGGCTCTATCTCGCCCAACACATTGTGGAAAGCCGTGAGGAACCGCCCGCGGACGGGGTCGCCGGGCGGGGGTACGATGTCCAGCCCGTGTTCTTCGCAGAGCCAGAGGTTGATAGCCGGCGTCTCTGCAAGGGTCTCACCGCCGGGTGTGGTCAGAGCCGGGATCCAGCCATAGGGGTTCAGCGCCAGGAACTCCGACGCGCGGTGGTCGCCCGCGCGCATGTCCATCTCGACCACTTCGTAGGGCGCGCCGGCCTCGGCCAGCACCATCTCGACCAGCATGGACCGGGACGGCCCGCCACCATGCAGAACATAGCCCGTCATTTCGCGGGTGGCGGGTTACCGGGGATCGGCAGGCCCTGCATGGACGGGTGAGACCGCGCATACTGGACGGGGAAGCGTGCACGCTCGTCGCCAAGTGCCTCGGCCGCGTGCCAGGCCCAGCGGCTATCGTAGGTGATCCCTCGGGCCATTGCGATCATGTCCGCCTGCCCCGTGGTCAGGATCGTCTCGGCCTGGTGCGGGTGGGTGATCTTGCCGACGGTCATGACGCACATATCGGGCACGGCGCGCTTGATCTCGGCGGCGGCAGTGGTCTGGTAGCCCGGCGCGACCTTGATGGTCTGCATGACCGCGTTGCCGCCCGACGAGACATCCACGAAATCGCAACCGCGTTCATGGAGCGCCTGCGTATAGGCAATCGACTCCTCCAGCGCCCAGGAAGAATCTGGCACCCAGTCGGTCGAGGAGAAACGCACGCCCATGGGCTTGTCGTCCGGCCAGGCCGCTCGGCACGCCTCGAACACCTCCAACGGGAAGCGCATCCGGTTCTCCAGACTGCCGCCATACTGGTCATCGCGCTGGTTCGATATGGGCGAGAGAAACTGGTGCAGCAGGTAGCCATGGGCCGAGTGGATTTCGATCACATCGAAGTCCAGCCGCGCGCAACGCTCGGTCGCGGCGACGAAGCTGTCGAGGATCCTTTTCATGGAGTTGTCGCCGATCTGTTCGGGCACGTGCCAGCCCTCGGCGAACGGGATTGGCGACGGGCCGTAGGTCTGCCAGGCACCCTCATCAGCCTTCAGTGCAGTGCCCCCATTCCACGGCAAGTTGGACGAGGCCTTGCGCCCGGCATGGGCCAACTGCATTCCGATCTTGGATGCGCCATAGTCACGGAAGAACTCGATCACTGGGCGGAAAGCTTCTTCGTGGGCGTCGGACCAGAGGCCCGTGCAACCCGGCGTGATGCGCCCCTCGGGCTCGACGCCCGTAGCCTCGACAAACACCAACCCGGGGCCGGAGATCGCGAACTGACCCAAGTGCACAAGATGCCAGTTGCCGGCAAGCCCGTCCTTGGCGGTGTACTGGCACATGGGCGCCACGGTGATGCGGTTCGGTATTTCGACCCCCCGCAAGGTGATCGGATCGAAGAGCTTCGTCTCTGGCATGGGGTCCCTCTGCGGTAACGGTTTCACCCGAGATAGGGGATGGCTGGCGGAGGCGCTATCCCCAACCTGATTGTTGCCAGTTTCGCTTCGGCAATCGCTCGCAGTGTCCCCCGCCCTGAGCTCTCCAATGTTCCGACTGCGTTGCGGATTCACTTCTTCCGGACGGGTCAATGTTTGACAATTTTATCTGACATTTGATACTGTCAACCACTTCGGGCATCGGATTTTCGCACCAAGCGCCACGCCAGCGAGGCCAGCAAATGCCTATGAGTTTTTGCATCATCGAGCCTGCCAACCTTTACTATGCAAGGTGGAGCGGAGTGGTCTTGCCGAAGGAAGTCATTCAGAGCTTCGACAAATATCGTAACGATCCGAAGTTCGAAGTCGGCAGGCCCGAGGTCGTGGATCTGCGCGCGATCGACGACCTGAAGTTCGGCACACCGTTCATCATGCAGCTTTTCAGCAAGTTCAGAACCCAGCGCATACCCAAATGCGGAGTGACAAAGACGATCATTCTGGCCGATAGCGCGCTCAGTTTTGGGCGTGCGCGCCAGTTCCAATCGCTCGCGTTCTCAGAGAAACGAATGGACGTGCAAATCTTGCGCGACGAGTTCGAAGCGTTGGCCGAGCACGGCATATCGGACGCCAATGTTCGGACAATCGTCGAGCGGCACAAGCCCGAATGGGAGAGTGTCGAGTTCGCCTAGCACCGGGGACTTAGCGGACGCAGATCCGATTTGCAATCAGCCGAGCGACGCGAGGTGCTCCTCAAGGTAGTCCAGCCTGTCCTGGCCCCAGAACTTGGCCTCTCCGACGACGAAGAACGGCGCGCCGAAGACGCCCATCTCCAATGCCATTGCGGTGTTGGCGGCATAAGTCTCGGACGCACCTGCCATATCCAGATCATCCGCCTTCGGCTGGCCATTCGCGGAAAGGATCCCATCGATCACACCCGCGTCTGAGATATCCCGTTCGTCCGCCCAGCAGGCGCGCAGGAAGGCATGGCTCAATCCCATCGTTTCCGCCCCGTTCTCGCTTGCCGCGATCACTGCATGGCAAGCGCGCGTCGCATCCACAGGCCAGTGCTTCGGGTGCAGGGTGATAGGCACCCCTGACCGCTTCGCGAGCCGGGGAAGTTCCTGCAACCGATAGGCCTGTCGAAACGGGTGGCGTTTGGGCACCGGCACACCGCCTGTCTCCCCAAAGATCGCCATGAAATCCGCGGGCCGGTAGGTGATGGTCGCGCCATGTCGTTCGGCGATCTCCCGCGGTCGTTCGCGGCACATATAGGTGAACGGACTCAAGAGCGTGTAAAAGAACTCGATATGGGCCATTGCCATGCTCCCTCTGGCTCCCGGATTTATCCCCATCATCCCCAGCCGGGCCACCTTTGCAAGCCGGGACCACACTGTTATGAGACCGTCACGCAACGGGGGAGCGGACGATGGGCGAGGACACCATGCACCTGATCGCAGGCAATGCGAACATGCCGCTGGCCGAGGCGATCGCACGACGGATCTCGGTTTATCAGGGGCAAAAGACGGCGCTGACGTCGGCACGGGTGGAACGGTTCAACGACTCGGAGATCTTTGTCGAGATCTTCGACAACGTGCGCGGCCAGGATGTCTTTATCATCCAGCCCACATCCTCACCCGCGAACGACAATCTGATGGAGCTGATGATCATCACCGATGCGCTGAAACGTGCCTCGGCCCGGAAGATCGCAGCGGTGATGCCATATTTCGGGTATGCGCGGCAGGATCGGAAGACAGCGGGGCGTACGCCCATCTCGGCCAAGCTCGTCTCGGATCTGATCACCCATGCAGGCGTCACACAGGTGCTGACCATGGACCTGCACGCAGGTCAGATCCAAGGCTTCTTCAACATCCCCGTGGACAACCTCTATGCCGCACCTGTCTTTGCGCTGGACCTGAAGCACCGTTTCGACAGCTTCGAGGACGTGACCGTGGTCTCACCCGATGTCGGCGGCGTGGTCCGCGCGCGGGATCTGGCAAAACGGATCAATGCCAATCTGGCGATCGTCGACAAACGACGGGTGCGAGCCGGTGAGGTCGAGAGCATGACGATCATTGGCTCGGTCAAGAACCAGCGCTGCATTATTGTGGACGACATCTGCGACACGGCGGGTACGCTCTGCAAGGCGGCGGAACTGCTGATGGATGAGGGCGCGTCCGAAGTTCACGCCTACATCTCGCACGGCGTGCTGTCGGACCCGGCCGCCGAACGCGTGACGAAATCCGTGCTGAAGTCCCTGGTGATTACCGACTCGATCGAGATGACACCACAAGTGAAAGCCACACCCAACATCCGCTCGGTGTCCATCGCGCCGCTCTTTGCTCAGGCGATCCTGAACATTAGAAACGACACCTCAGTCAGCAGCCTCTTCGACGAGGACATGCTGGCGCCGATCTACGAGGCCTTCTACAAGTTCGACTGAACCAACTGGCAGAACACATCTTTCCGCCTTCATTTTTGAGAAACGCACTTTGATCAGATCATTCTTCTCGCTCACGACCCTTGCCGCCGTCGCCTTCATGTCTGGATGCGGCGCCCCGCCCTCCTCCCGAACCCCGGCTGAACAGGATGCGCTGGCCCAACGGGCAGCTGACAGCCTGTTGCGGTGGTGCGTTGATCCGGACAGATCCGTTGAGGCGATGGCGAAGACCCTGAGCAAGGAAGCGGGGCCGGGCAAAGCGAGCTATCTGCCGCTCCGAAGAGATGGAAAACTGGTGGGCGCGCGATTATTGAACGCGACCGCCGTCGGCGGAGCTTTCGTTCAGGAGCCCGATGGAACCTTCCGTTGTCGTGTCGCAACTTTCGCCGTCGCTCCCGCCGTGTTTGATGGTGAGGTGCTCGATACTTTGCGACGGGAGGGATTTGACGTGCAGGAGGTGTCCCAAGACACGTACGCGGTGGAAGGCCCAGAGTTTTCTGGGACTCTCGTCTTCAGCGATGGAGAGAACTCTATAGGAGACGTCGCTCGGAGCGCAGATCTCCGCTTCTAGTTTGGCTGCGGCCAAGACCTACACTGTCGATCAGCTGTTGATCATCCGGACGATCTGAACACGCGCAACGGCGTCTCTGCTTGCGGCCCACTTGACGATGCCAGCAAGGCCCCGATCTGCGAGGCGTCTTGCAAGTTCG
>JBCDID010000004.1:0-23816 GCA_038749355.1 Pseudomonadota bacterium
ATCAGCCGTTTCAGCACATAGCGCAGGCGCCGCGTGGAATGATTCATGGTCTTCCCCCACCCGAGAGTTGTCCCAGGGCAAGACCTGGGACCTCGTGTTCAGCCGCGGGGACCGAAGCCCCCGCAACAAGCCGGATCAATCGACCAGGTACGCCTCGGAGAACGAGCCATATGCGCCGAGGGCCGAATTGTCGTGGCCCTGGAACTTGTCGTTGTAGACCGTCAGGAACTTCATCTCGAAGAGGTTCACCACCGGCATATCGTCGGCGAGGATCTTCTGGATGCCATTGTAGATCTCGGAACGCTTGCCGGCGTCAGCCTCCTGCGCACCCGCAACCAGCAGGTCATCCAGCTTCGGGTTTGAGTACCGCGACGAGTTCACGAAGTGCGTACCCTTGCGGATCTGGTCCGTACCGTAGTGGCGGTGAACGCCCAGCACGGGATCCGATAGCTGGTAGAAGTAGTTCACGTTCATGGCGAAGTCGTAGTTGTGGTAGATGCGCTTCAGCCAGGTCGGAACGTCCTCGTAGCGCAGCTCAACGTCGATACCGATGGGCGCCAGCGCCTGCTTCATGTACTCGCCCGCACGACGCCAGTCCTCACCATAAGGGATGAGATCCAGCACTGCCTTGGCACGGACACCATCGGAACCCGCGGTGATCCCGGCTTCGTCCAGCATCTTCTTGGCGGATTCGATGTCGGCATTCGCGACGTAGTTCGGCATCGGATCCTTGTAGAGGCCCGTCGGCGCGAAGTTCGAGGACAGCGCAGAGGTGGCAGGCGTGCCATAGCCGAACCAGATGTTCTCGATCAGGAACTCACGGTCCAACGCCAGCGAGATCGCCTTGCGCATGGCGGGGTTGTCGAACGGCGGCTCGGTCGTGTCGAACTCGATCAGGGAGACCGGGTTGATCATCGAATAGCCATCGGTCGTGACCGAGAAGCCATCGGTGTCGCGCAGGCGCACGGCGTCGATGTTCGGGATGGCCCCATAGGCGCCATACATGACCTCGCCGTTCTCCATGGCGGCTGTCCGGGTCGACGCATCGGGGATGAACCGGCCGACCAGACGGTCAAGGTAGGGCAGGCCTTCCTTCCAGTAGTCCTCGTTCTTGTCGAGGCGGATGAACTGGCCCTTCTTCCACTCGACGAACTTGAACGGACCGGTGCCGACCGGGTTGTTCACCAGATCCGCGCTGCGGACGTCAGTGCCTTCGAGCAGGTGCTTCGGCACAATCGGGCTTTCATAACCCGAAAGCGCGCGCAGCATGTAGGGAGCCGGATTGGCCAGATTGAACACCGCCGTCGTCGCATCAGGCGTGTCGATGGAGGTCACTTCGCGGAACGAGTTCGGACCGCGCGGGTGGACCTTCTTCAGGACCTCCATGATCGTGAACTGCACATCGGCCGAGCTGAACGGCTCCCCGTCATGCCATTTCACGCCTTCCTGCAGCTGGAAGGTAACCGTCTTGCCGTCCGCGCTGACCTCATAGCTCTTGGCGAGCGCGGGCAGGATGTTCAGGTCGTTGTCATAGTCCAGCAACCCTTCGTAGATCTTCGGAGCCACAAGGCCGATCGGACCAGAGGTCGAGAGGTACGACGCCATGGACGGCGGTTCGGGCTGGACGATGTAGACAAGCGTGCCACCTGCCTCCTGCGCCATCGTGGCCCCGGTGCTGAGGGCCAACCCAACGGCAAACGTCGCCGCAGAGAATACCGATCTGAAGTGCATTGTGATCTCTCCTGTTCAGTTGCGCGGACTTTGCGCCACGCTAATGACTCGCGATGCTTGATCATTTTGCACCGCAACACAACCCAGCAGTTGAGCCGGTGTCCCGCGAGGAGATCTTCATCAAGCAGCGGATGGGCAGCACCGCAGGCCGCGATACTGCCCCGTTTTGGCACATCTCACCGTTGGTGGAGCTGCGTCGCGTGAAGCTTGTTCACCGGGCAGACCTGACTGCCAATGCCTGAGACGCTCGGAGAGAACGGGCAGGTCGGGAACGGGTGACCGTTCGGATCGTCCGTGTCCCGGGGCAGGCGGCAGGCGTGGTTGACCGTCATCGGCTCACCTGCATACTTCTGCCCGTAGACCGCCATCAGGTTGCGGTAGGAACACGTGTCGTGCATCCGGCCGAACATGTACTCCCGCCCCGGGATCAGGCCAGGTGCGCTGCATGCACCGCCCGAGTCCCTCATGACACGGGGATAGGCTTTCTCCCGCGGGAAATCGAACAGTGCCGTCCGCGTCGATACCCGTGAGATGCGGTTGGCAAAACGTTTGGACTTGCACCGGGTCAGCGAATTGCAGGTCATGCGGACAGCGCGCCGCAGCGATGGCGTGTTCGGGTTCTCGCCGACATAGGTGTTGTGCCCGACGATGGGCTTGCCGAAGTGCTGCGCATTCAGCAACCGCGTACCCTGCCGCATAACGTAGGGGTTGCCCGGTACCGGATCGACATAGCGCGCACAGGATGCCGGTTTGCGGTGGCTAATCTCGTCCTTCAGCGAGCCGTAGATGAACCGTTTCACCCGGTGTCCCGCACGGCGTTCCACATCGGCGGCACATTGCTCGGAGGTTGCACGCGGGGCACCCGCCGTTACCAGCCAGACCTTCTTGGAGTTGATCAACGCCTGCACGCGTTCGTTCACCGGCGTGCTGCGCACCTTCATCAGGTCGGTGAAGGCGACACTTGCGGTGGCACCACCAAGCGACATGCCGAGGATCAGGATCCCGCGCGAGCACTGCCCGGCTCGCGTCGCATCATCCAGGAAGTCGTAGACCTGCGCCCGCGTCTCCATATAGTTCTTGCGGTACCCATCCTTCACCACGCAACTGCCGCCCGGACCCGCGAAGGTTGATGCAGCCATCCCCTGCGGGATCTCGTCTTCCTTCACCAGGATGCGGCGCTCCAAGGAGGGGTCGAACTTGTGTTCGCGGTCGGTGCCTCGATAGGAGATCACACAGGTCGAGCCGGATGCCCCCCGTGGCTTCAGCACAGTCATGGCAACATCGATGGGCCCGGTTGAGCGACCGCGAACCAGCGCCCCGACCGAGTTTGCCGCGCGAGTCATGCCGGGCACGATCTGCGGTCTGCTCCAGTTCCGGTCCGCCGTGAGATCGGCGATGAACCGATTGGACGATGTCTTGAACGGGTAGCGGGTGTGGTGGATCATCACGCCCATGTCCCGGTAGGCCACGTCGAGGCCATTGGCGCGGCGATAATCCGCCACCTCGGCATCGGCGAGCACGGGCTGGGCGCTGACTCCGACAAGGCACGCGGCAAGGGCGCACTTGAGCGAGATGTTCCGCTTCTGAGCCGCACAGGCTCCGGGCGGCGCGGCATTCGTCTGGATCGGCATGGTGGTCTCCTCGGCTTGGTGACCCGGCGAGTCCAGGTCGATGTCGCCATAGGTGACAGCGCGCCGTATCGCCGATGTGTCTCAATCGGCGGAGATGCGTTTCAATTGTTTCTCAGGAGGGCCGGCGGACTTGGCAGAACACGACCCGCCTCCGGACCCGCATCACACCGGCTGGGTGCGCGCGTTCTCGTAGGCCTCGGCCATGGGTTTTCCCCAGTAGGACGAGATCAGACGACTGTCGCCGGTCACGACACTGACGATAGAACCGGAGGCCATCCCGCCTTGCACTGAACAGTCGACGCCCGCCGCTTCCATGCTTGCTCTGGCCATGCCCATCAATCCCGCAAGCGCATTATCCAGATCTCGCTGTGCGATGTCAGAGCCATCACGGGACAGCGCAAAGTAGGCATCGCCGGACAAACCGACCCTTTCCAAGCCAGCGGCACGGCCAGCGCCGTCCAGTTTCCCATCCAGGTCAGACAGAAACTCGGACGCGGCTGCTGCGTCCAGCCCCGGCAGCCGAACACAGAGGACAGTCACGTCATCCATCACTCTGGCCGGCACATCCGCCTGCGCCAGCAGCCGGGCCGCGGCGGTTTGCGGGAGCAGGCGGTAGACCAACCCCTCCGCCCGTTCCGTCGCCGCACGGCTACGGGCAAGCTGCGCTTCGACCTCGGCCCGGCCGCTCTCGAGCATCAGCATATCCCGCCGCCGCTCCAGCGCATCCATGGTGAGCCGGGCCAGCCGCAGCATGGCATCGCGTTGAACCTCGCCCCACTCCACCTGCTCCGGGCTCCAAACGCATAGCGTCCCCAGCGCATAGGCATCCCGGTTGATCAGCGGCACACCACAGTAGAACCGGGCATGAGGCGGATTCACCACCGCAGGCAGGTTCGCATAGCGCGGGTTCTGGCGCAGATCCTCGATGACCATCATGTCAAGCTGACAGATGGTGGGCGCGCACATGCTTTGCTCACGCGGACGGGGAGGACGGTTGGGCGGCAGGCCATACGAAGACTTCAGCCAGGACCGCGTCGCATCGAAGATGGAGATATAGGCGACCGGGCAGCCCGTGATCTCCGCCGCCATGGTCGTCACATCATCATAGATCTGCTCGGGCGGTGTATCCAGCACGCCGTAGGCATTCACTGCCTCGACTCTGAGATCGTCGTTCTCAGGTACTTCGATACCTTTGTAGGTCCGAACCATTGTTGTCAGCCCCCGTTCGGCGGACCAACATATCGCCGCTGAACGGGCCGGATCCTACGGCTTAGCGCGCTTTCCGTCCAGATCCCCCGGCCAAGGCCGCTTTTGCCCGGCGAAGGCTGCGATTCACACACATCGCCATTCAGGGGCTTGATCCGGAGCCGGAACCGGCCCCATCTGGAACGGCGCAAACGGGAATTCAGATCGTGCGACAGCGTCTTGCTGCGGTCATGGCCGCTGACATCGTGGACTACACGCGTCTGATGGGCGCCGACCAGGCGGGCACTCTGCAGGCGCTGCAGGCCTTTCGGACGGAGGTCCTCCGCCCGTCTGTCTCGAAGCATTCTGGGGTTCTCATCAAGGACATGGGCGATGGCTGGCTTGCCGAGTTCGCCAGCGCCAGCGAGGCGGTCAGTTGTGCCTTGGCCGTGCAGGATGCGCTGGACCGGCAGAACACTCTGCGCCTCCGGATTGGCATCAATATTGGTGACGTGCTGCACGAGGCCGAGGACATTTTTGGAGACGGGGTAAACGTGGCGGCACGCCTGCAGACCATTGCGCCGCCCGGCGGGATTGCCCTGTCTGGCGCGGTGCATTCCGTGTTGGACGGCACGCTGTCTCCGGCGTTCTCCGATGCGGGCCTGCACGAGCTGAAGAACGTCACGCGCCCGATTCAGGTCTGGATGCGGGCACCGACATCCGGGGATCCGGCCAGTGACGCTGATGCTGTATCGGCAGCCCTGAAGCTGACACGTCTGGCAATCCGCCCCTTGGTTGCGTCAGGGCAGGATCGGGCACTGGACGATCTTGCGCTGTCCATCGGCAGTGCCATCCGTCGATATCTGGATTCATCCGACTGGATTGCACCTCGATTGACCCCTTTGGATGCCAACACCGACTATGCCCTGTCCGGGCTTCTGCGGGCGCGGGGCGATCAGCTTCGGCTGGAGGTCGAGCTGCTTGGCGCCACTCGGGATACGGTCTGGACTGGTGCCTTCGACGGGACCATGTCGGGCTCCTTCGACTGGCAGGATCAGGTCGGCCTCGAGGTCGCAGCGGACGTCTTCGGTGCGATCACCGACAGGGAGCGCGACCGGTTGTTCGACAAACCCGTGGGTGAGCTCTCGGCACCGGAGTGCCTGGAATGCGCAATGCTCGAGTTTTTCGAGATCTCGAACGACGCGCTCGCCAATGCGCTTTCCTATGTCGATCGGGCAATCCATCAGGACCCCGGGCATGCGCCAGCCTACCTCCAAGGTCTACGCTGCGTCACGGCGGCAGTGGTTGTCGGTTGTCGCAATGGAGTGAGGGATTGGTTACCGAAAGTGCCGCAATGGCTTGAAAGCGGGGAAACCGACCTTGGCAACCCGATGCGCTTCCTGCTCTATCGCGCGATCTGGACCTATATGGAGACCCGGGACGCGGCTGCACTGAAGTCCGGTATTGATGAGGTCTTGGCAGAGGCACCGTCTGATCTCGACATTCTTGCGCTCGGCGGATGGGCCTATGTCTGGCTCGGCGAGCCCGACCGTGCCATTGCCTGTTTCCGCAAGTTCGAGGAACGCGGGCATTTCAGCTCGATGACAATGGCCATGCGGGCGGGCCTGGCGACCGCGCTGGTGCAGTCAGGGCGAGAAGCGGATGCAGCAGAGCAGGCGGGCGCGATCCTGCGCCGGACACGTGACTTCGCCGCTCCGTCCCGTGCGCTCGCTTCGGCAAACGCCCATCTGGGCGACATGCCCCAAGCCCGCGATGCCGTAGCCGAGGCGCTGAGACTGGTGCCGGGTGACACCATTGCCGCGCTGAAGGCACGCTCGGGGTTCGCGGATGCGCCTGCCAATCAGCACTACTTCGAAGGACTCCGGAAGGCTGGATACCCGGAGAACTGAGGGCCACTCTGAAACAATCGAAACCGTTTCCCCTGTCTTTGGACACAAGGGCGCAACGGGCTGGGATCATAGTCCTCAACGAAACGGACAGACAGAGGACCGAGAAGATGACCCTGATCGCAGCATGGATGGCACGGAAGATCCGCCACATCAGCAACGCACGACGCCGCGCCCGCGCATTGCGGGAACTGGAACTGATGGACCAGTCGGCGCTGAATGACCTGGGCATGTCCCGCGGCGTATTGGTTGCCATGAGCCACGGGCGGCACGCGGGACGTTGTGCGGCCTACTGATGGTCAGTCCTGCGTGAGTTCCTGGATGGTGCTTGTCTCGACGTTGCCGAACCCCTGGAGTTCGCTCTCCCCGCGCGACACGATCCGGCATTCGCCATTCAGGTCCGCAGCGGAGATTGAGGCGCCCACGATCTCCAGGGGAGCTGCCTGTTCGCGCAGCCTCTGGGCGAGGTTCACCGCCGGGCCAAAGACATCGTAGACGTACTTCTGTATCCCCACGACAGAGCCGATCACGCTGCCTGACGCGATCCCGACACGACAGAGCCAGGCATGGTCGTGGGTCTCGTTGCGCCGCTTGAGGTACCGCACGAAACGCAGCGCCGAGTTCACTGCCGCCGCTGTGTGGTTCTCGAGCGGTTCGGGCAGACCGCAGATCCCGATATAGGCATCGCCCACGGTCTTGATCCGCTCGCAACCGAACTGCTCGCCAATCCGGTCGAAGGACGCGTAGATGTCATTCATCTCCGACACCATCACGGACGGCCCCACCTGATCCGCCATGCTGTCGAAATCGGCGAAGTCGACGGAGATGACCGAGACGGGATCGTATTGCTGCGGCGTGACGACCCCGAAGGTCTTGTACTCCTCGTAGACATTGCGGGGCATGATGTTGAGGAGCAGCTTCTCGACCCGCTCCTTTTCGCGCTCGATCTCGCGGGTATTGCGCTCGACCATCGAGGAATACGTCTCGATCATGGTCTCAAGCTCGCGGATGCGGGTGATGTTCTGGCACTCGAGCAACAGAACTTCGGCATCCGTCCGGGTGAAGGTGAGCGCTACGACCAGACGCCGCCTCTTACGGCGGATATTGGCCTCGGTGTCGAAGCGGCCCTCTTCTGCCAGCCCCGCCACAACCGCATCGAAATCGAGATCCGGCATCACCTCTTTCAGGCTACCGCCCACGACAGCCCCATCGAACCATTGCCCGAATGTCTCGTTCTGGAAGCGAATGGTCAGGTCGTCGGGCGACAACAGCGCCACGCCCGCACCGATGGCGCGCAGAAGCTGTTCATTGATGGCCGCGATGCTCATCAGGCGCTGACGATCAAACTGCGATGACCTTCGATCAGGTCGATGACGTTCCCACGATCGGCATCGTCGAAGCCGTGATCCGCCAGCGTGTCATCAAGGATTTCTTTCATCTCGTCGAAATCAGCACCGCCGATCTTCAGATGCCCGTGCAACTGTTCCAGCCGCTCGCCGGTATAGTCCGCCGGACCTCCCAGCAGGTAGGCGATGAATTTGGTCTGATGGTCGATCAGCCGTTTCATATCGACATCGTCAAAGAAATCACCGACGCGCTCGGAGTCCAGAAGTCGGTCATAGAAATCCAGAACGACCCGGCTGATCGCGCCGAAGCCGCCGTATTTCTGATAGAGTGTCTGAGTCACCCCCAACCTCCCTCACTCGGACAAGATCAGTTCAACTCCGCACCACGCAACAAATTTCCACCTTCAAACAGCTTTGTATCGTGAGTTTGCACAAATGAAACAATTGAAACAAACCTGCTGTTGACTGAAAATCTACTGAAACACCGGGGGAGTAGCCAGGTGGCATGAAACCGGAACTGGCAGGAACGGATGCGTTTGACCTGCTGACCGATGCGCTCGGCGGGCTGAACGAGGGCTGTGCGCTGTTCGATGAGGACGGACGGCTCATCGTCTGCAATGCGCTGTTCCGCGAGATGAACGCCCCGATCCGGGAGTTCATTCTGGCCGGGGTGCACTGGGAGACGATGCTGCGCGAGATGTCGCGCCGCCGGGTCGTGCCGCAAGCCATAGGTCGGGAGGAGGCCTGGATCTCGCAGATCCTGGTATCCGCCGATTCCACCGACCCATTCGACATCGAACACACCGATGGCGCGGTAACGTCCGTCCGCGTGCGTCCAACGTCGCGGGGCGGGTTCATCGTCTCCGAGACCGATATCACCGAACGACGCCGGGCCGAGCGGGCCGCCCGCGAGTCCGAGCAACTGCTCTCCACGCTCCTTCAGGCGAGCCCTGCCAATCTGTGCATGTCGCAGATTGGCGACGGCACGATCGTCTATCAATCGCCTGCCTCGGTCGACCTGTTCGGCAATGCGGAAAGCGCGCGTGACCAGTTTGCCGATCCTCTGGACCGCGCGGATTTCCTGACCGAGCTGCTGGCATCAGACCGGATCGACGACTTCCCCGCAACCGCCCGGCGCAAGGATGGCACCGAGTTCCCGGCCCTCTTCTCGGCCCGCGTGATCGACTACCGCAACGAAGAGGTCATGGTCTCGACCGTCACGGATCTCTCGGAAATGGTCGCCGCCGAGCAAACCATCAAGGAAGCGGGCGTTCGCCTGCGGGACGCGATCGAGGCGCTCAGCGAGGGCTTCATCCTCTACGACGCCGATGAACGGGTCGTCATGGCGAACCAGCGGTTTCGCGAGATGAACGCACCCTATGCGGACCTGATCACGCCCGGCACCCAAACGCGGGTCCTGCTTGAGGCCGCAGTTGAGACCAAGCATTTCGTCGACGCCACGGACTGGCTCGCCGACTACGATACCGAGTTCGCGCGCGGCGACGGCGGCAGCCACCGGACGTTTGAGTTCCGGATGTCGGACGGGACATGGGTGAACTCGGTCCGCCGCCCGACGAGAGATGGCGGGTTCGTCATCACCTGGCTCGATGTGACAGACGAGAAACTGGCGACCACGGAACTTGCGCGCACCAGTGACCGGATGCGCGATGCCATTGACTCCGTCGATGAAGGCTTCGCGCTTTTCGACAAGCAGGATCGGCTGGTCATGTGGAACCGGCGTTACGAGGAACTGAATGCGCATGTCGCCGACAGCATTCACCACGGCGCGCACTTCCCGGACATCCTGCAGCGGTCGATCGACTCGGACCTGCTGGAGGAGGACGCCGCCGAGCAGACGCGCAATTACATCGCCAAGCGGGACTATCATCAAAGGGCCCGAGACGAGTTCCAGCTCCGCAACGGCAACTGGTATTCGGTCTCGCACAGCCCGACCAAAGAGGGCGGCTTCGTCGTCACCCGCCATGACATCACGAACCAGAAAGCAGCCGCCGAGGAGCTGGCGCGGCTTAAGGACCGGCTGGAGGATGCGATTGAGTCGCTGGACGAGGGTTTCGCGCTCTACGATGCCCAGGATCGCCTGGTCGCCTGGAACACCCGCTACTCCGAACTGAACCAGTCGATTGCCCATGTCATTCGGGAGGGCGCGACCTATCAGGAGATCCTGGAGGCTGCGATCACCGAAAGGCAGCTGGGCGCCGAGGAGGCCACGATCGTCCGCGCCTCCGGCTCCCGGCGCGATGGCAACAAGAGGATGCGTTTCGAGTTCGAGAGCCGCGAGGGCCGCTGGTTCAGCGTAGCGCGAAACCCGACATCCGAAGACGGCTTCGTCATCACCCGCGCCGACATCACGGAACGCAAGCTGGCGGAGGAGGAATTGGACCGCCAGCGGGAGATGCTCCACCAGTCCGAGAAGCTCTCGGCCCTCGGCGAACTGCTCGCCGGTGTCGCGCACGAACTCAACAACCCGCTCTCCGTCGTCGTCGGCCATGCGCTGATGCTGGAGGAGGAGCTGGAAGATCCGGCAATCCTCAAGCGGACCCGGAAGATTTCGGCCGCCGCGGAACGCTGCTCGCGCATCGTCAAGACCTTCCTGGCCATGGCCCGCCAGCGGCCCACCAAACTGGAACTGACCTCGATGAACACCATCGTCGAGACTGCCCTGGAGGTTGCCGGCTACGGGTTGCGTTCGGCGGGCGTGTCGGTCGCACACAACCTTGCACCGGACCTGCCGCAGGTGAATGCGGATTCGGACCAGCTTGTGCAGGTGCTCGCCAACCTGATCGTCAACGCCGAGCACGTTCTGGCGCCGATGGGTGCCGAAGGTCAGCTCATCATCTCAACCCGCCTGTCCCGCTCCGGCAAGGACGTCGTTCTGGATCTCATCGACAATGGTCCGGGCATCCCGGAGGGCATCCGCGCCCGGATCTTCGAGCCCTTCTTCACCACCAAGACGGTTGGCGAGGGCACGGGGATCGGGCTCGCCTTTTGCCATCGGGTCATCGCGACCCATGAGGGCACGATCCAGGCGCTGGAGGCACCCGGCGGTGGCGCGCAGTTCTCGATACGTCTGGCCGCCACACAGCCGGAAGCGGAGCGCGCGACCGATGGCCAGAAGACCACGAGCAACGTTGGCGAGGTCCTTGTCATCGATGACGAGAAGGACGTGGCCGACCTGATCGCGCATATCCTCGACCGCGACGGCTTTGACGTCACCATCGTGCATTCCGCCGAGAAAGCACTGGAGCGTCTGCCCGGATCATTCGACCTGATCCTGTCCGACATCAACATGCCGGGGCTCAACGGCATGGACCTGCTGGCATCGATCAACGATCGTTGGCCTGGCCTGGATACGCGGTTAGGCTTCATCACCGGAGACACCATGAGCGCCAATGCCGAGGAGTTCCTGCGAAAGGCCGGAAGGCCGTATCTTGAGAAGCCGATTACGCCGACCGATCTGCGTGCCCTGACAGCGCGGATCATGAATAACCGACAGGGGGAGCCTGACGCATGAGCGGAGCGGACCAGCGCCATATTCTGGTGTGTGATGACGAGGAAGATGTGCGCGAGATGGTGGGCGAGTACCTCCTCAGGCGCGGCTTCATGGTGTCCACGGCCAGCGACGCCTCCGAATTGCGCGAGGTGCTGGAGGAGAAATCCATCGATGCCATTGTCCTCGACATCAACATGCCGGGAGAGGACGGGCTCAGCGCGCTGCGATCCCTGCGGGCGACCAACAACATGCCGGTCATCATGCTGACCGCGACGGCCGAGGTGGTTGATCGGATCCTGGGGCTGGAGATGGGCGCGGATGACTACCTGGGCAAACCCGTCGACCTGCGGGAGTTGGAGGCGCGGCTGAAGACCGTGCTGAGGCGGAGCACGACCGCGCCCGCCGCCGAGCCCGCGGACACGAAGGCCGCGGGCAAGGTGCTGTTCGGTCCCTGCACGCTTGATCTCGAGTCCGCCCTTCTGTTCGGTCCGGACGGTGACGAGATCCCGATCACCGCCATGGAATTCAGCCTGCTGAAAGTCTTCGCCAACAATCGCGGGCGCGTGCTGAACCGGGATCAGCTTCTGGACCAGGCCCATGACCGGGACTGGGATCCGTTTGATCGCTCCATCGATATCCGGATCTCCCGCCTGCGCCGCAAGATCGAGCCCAATGCCCAGAAGCCGGAGGTCATCCGGACCGTGCGCGGGATCGGCTACGTGTTCGGCGAACGCGACTGATCCGGGGGCGAACCAAACCACCCCCGGACCAGGCAGATCAGGCAACCGCGCGTGACGAGCACATGCAGTTGTGAGCGAGGCTCTCCACGTGCCGGTCGTCGGTGCCGCAGCAGCCGCCATAGACCCTGAGCGCGGGCATCAGACGGGACAACTCCGCGTGCTCGACACCGAATTCGACAGGGTTTCCGTCGTCGAGTTCCTCGGCACAATCGAGCTCCGCATGGCTCATCCGTGACGCATTCGCCCGAACACCCTTGATGCGGTGGATCCATTCGGCGCCATCCTCCAGGATATGCCGGAAGTGATCCGGATGCGCGCAGTTGATCATGTAGTAGCTCGGCGGCGTATCGGCGTCGGTCTCAGCGATCGCGTCGGCTAGGCTCTGCCCCGTCGGGAGGTTCCCGTCAGTCTCAAGGGTGAACGACAGAGCGAGCGGCATACCGTGCCGTGCCGCCGCCCGTGCGATCCCGCGCGCCTCGCCCGCATGGGTCATGGTCAGCGCGCTCAGCATGTCGGCAGCCGTCGCCGAGAACGTGGCGATCTGGGCATCGTGGTAGTCCGAAGCCTCGTCAGGCGACATCAAGCTTGCCGGGTTGTAACCGTCGCCCCGGGGACCGATATTGCCGCTGATCACAAAGGCATGCGTGCCCTCCGTCCGTGCCCGGATCTTGCAGAGCAAGGCGATCGCGGCACGGTTGGCCAACGCCAGGTCTTCGGTCGAGTACTCCATCAAGACGCCCCAGTCGGCGCTGGCCCGCCAGGTCGGACTGTCGAGAATGAACCCGACACCGTGCGCCTGCGCGATCCGGGTGTAGCGGGTGTAGTAGCCCTCCAAAGCCGCACGCCCTTCCACGCTGCGCAGCAGGTCGAAAGCGGCGAAGTAGGGCAGATCGAGGCCGTCATGAAAGATCAGCGTCGTCTCCAGCCCGCCATCGGTAAGCATATGGTCTCCGGCCATTTGCGGGAGCGCATTGCGGTACTTGGCCTGTGACATCAAAGGTCTCCTGAAAATACTGGTTTTGAAAGGGTGCACGGCCCGAAACAGGGGCCGCGCAGGTTCTGCAAGTGAGGGAAGCGGTTAGCCGTGCTTGGTGATCACCACTTCGGCATAGGCGCTGGGCACGACCATCCAACCGTCTTGGGAGACGTTGTGCTCGGCGGCCAGGTCGGCCATGTCCGCGGCGAGCGCGTCCTGTCCTTCGGGCGGCAGGGCGGCGAATGCCTTGTGGGTCGGTCCGTAATAGGTGCGGAACAGGTCCAGCCAGTGCGCGATGTTGCGGTAGCGGAAGTTGAACGCACGGGTCTGGATCTCGATGCGGGCAGCCGAACCCGAGAACAGTTCCTCGATCCGCTCACGCGTGCCCCAAAGCGCCGGGGACTGCACGCCTGCCGGCGGCGGCACGTGCTTGCCGATTACCTTGAAGAGTGCGCCGATGAAGCTGCTCGGCGTCCAGTTGGCCATGGCGATGCGGCCACCGGGGCGGCAGACCCGTGCCATCTCGGACGCGGTCGCGACCTGGTTCGGGGCGAACATGCAGCCAAAGGTCGAGACCACCACGTCATAGGAGGCATCGGGGAAGGGCAGCGCCTCGACATCGGCCTGCTGGAAGGCGACCTGCATGTCCTCGGCCTGGGTACGGACCCGGCCCTTGTCCAGCAGGCTCTCGACATAGTCGGTCGACGTCACACGCGCGAAGCGGCGGGCTGCGGCCAGCGTCGCGTTGCCATTACCTGCGGCCACGTCCAGCACGCGCTCGTCCGGGTTGATGTTGACGGCCTCGGCCAGTTGCTCGCCTACGATGTTCAGGGTCGAGCCGATCTGCGCGTAGTCGCCGGATCCCCAGGCAGCCTGCTGCTTGGTCTTGATCGCCGCGAAGTCGGGCGTGATCGGGGTGGCATCGGTTGGTTTGGTGATGATCTGGTTCATGGTTTGGGTCCTTTCGATAAAGTTGATTGCGGCAAAGCCGACGGGATCAGAGACGCGCCCGGCGGTCCCCCGCCGAGTTGTCGGAGACAAACTGCGCCGTGATGGCGTGTTCGCCGCGTCTCTCGCATGGGCGACCTGCGGGAAGTCCGATGCAGGCCGATATGACAGGCTGTGCGACGACCGGGCCGATATGGCTCTGGTTCGGGGTGCAAAGCAGTACGCTGGTCAGAAGCCCGCTCAGCACATAGGCCGAGCCGAAGAACGACAGGGCGTGCTGGGTTGCGTGGCTCAGTTTTCTCGGGGTCTTCTTACTGGACGGGGCGAGGGCAGATGCCGCCAACCTCATCGCGATGCTTGCCCTCACCATGGGACTATCTCCTCTCGGTTCTGCGCTCCGGCCAATCCGTCAGCGCGTCGATGGAGAAAGACTAGAAACGGCGTGTTTCAGCCGTACGTCCCGGTTCAAGATTCACGTTTCAATTGTAACTGCCGCCCGTGAAGACTGGATTGGAGCCCGGCGCGGGGGCTTTCATTTCCGCCGATCACAGCTTTGCGCGCGTGTGAAATGCCCGTTCACAACCCCCTGTGGTTGTGAGACAATTTCGGCATTGATCCGATCGGAATTACTTTATGCTGTTGAGAAGGCTGCACGAATTTGTCTACGCTTGCAGAATGGCTCCGGAATCATGCCTTGGAACAATACGAAGAGGTATTGGCCGAGAACGGCATTGATCTGGAAATCATCAGCGACCTGACCGAGGCCGATCTCTCCGACCTTGGGTTGAGTCTGGGTGATCGCAAGCGGATGCTCCGTGCGATCCGCACGCTGCGCCCCGAGGGGGCGGCGGGGCTCAGCGAGGCGCCGGGGACCTTTCAGCCAGAAGCCAACGGCACACTGAACAGCGGCCAGGAACTGCGCCAGATGACGCTCATGTTCGTCGATCTGGTCGGCTCCACCTCGATGGCCAACGAGATGGATATCGAGGACTATCGCGAGTGCCTGCACATCTATCAGAAGGTCTGCCTGGAGGCGATTCGTGCGCGCCACGGCTATGTCGCGCAGTTCCTCGGCGATGGCGTGGTCGCCTATTTCGGCTATCCGGCTGCTGACGAGGCCGATGCCGAGCGCGCCGTGCTTGCGGGTCTCGCGATCTGTCAGAGTGTGCGGGAGCTTGATGCGCCTAACGGCGAGACATTGCAGGTCCGAGTTGGCATCGCGACAGGTGATGTCCTGGTCGAGAACCTGGCTGACGCGGCGCAGATCAGCACCGGACTGGCATTGGGGGAGACACCCAATCTTGCCGCACGCCTGCAATCGGCGGCGGCACCCGGTGCCGTGGCCATCAGCGACGCGACCCGCCGACTGCTTGGCAGCAACTTCCACTGCGACAGCCTCGGGGCGCTCGCCTTCAAGGGCTTTTCCGAACCCATGCAGGCCTGGATCGTCCGCAGCTTCGAGGACGTGCCGCTCCGATTCCTCGGCCGCCAGAACCCGGGCACGACACCGCTGGTGGACCGGCAGGACGAGCTCTACCTGCTCGAGAACCGCTGGCGGGCGGCATGTCGTGGCGAAGGCCATGCAGTGTTTCTCAGCGGCGAGGCGGGGATCGGCAAGTCTCGGCTCGCCCATGCGGTGGGCGAACGCATCGCGGGCGCGGATACGGTGGTGCTGAGCCTGCAATGCTCACCCTACCGGGACGCCAGCGCGCTCTATCCCGTGATCTCGCTGATCACGCACTCGGCACAGCTTTCCCGGACAGAAAGCCCCAAGCAGTCCCTCGACAAGCTGGAGGAACTGCTGAGTGACTGGATCCAGCCGGATCCCGAGACGCTGGCGTTGCTGGCAAGCCTGCTGTCACTGCCGAATGATGGCCGGTTGCCGGAACTGGAATTGGGCGCCGATGCGATCCGCGCGCGGACCTTCGAGATCCTTCTCGAGATCATGACTTCCCTGTCCCGGCGCGGCCCGGTGCTTGTGGTCTTCGAAGACCTGCACTGGATCGACCCGACCACCGAGGACCTGCTGGAAAGCTGGATCGAAGCACTGGTCGACCTGCCCGTACTTCTGGTCGGCACCTTCCGCCCGGAATACCGCTCCCGTTGGGAGGGACAGCCGCGTGTGACCACGATGATGCTGGGCAAGCTGGACGGGCGGCAATCCGAACAGATGGTCGACAACCTCGTCAAGGCAACGGGCACTGCGCTGCCCGACGACATCCGCCAGCAGATCATCGCGCGAACGGAAGGCGTGCCGCTCTTCGTCGAGGAAATGGTGCGCATGGTGCAGCGGCGCATGAGCGGGTCCAAGGCGTTGACCGGATCGGATGCGTCTCTCGCCCTGCCGTCGACACTCAAGGATCTGCTTCGGGCACAGATCGACAGCCTTGTGAGTGCCCGCGACATCGTCCCCATCTGCGCGGCCATGGGTCGGATCGTGCACCCCGGGATCCTGCAGGTGGTCAGCGGGGTGCCCGATGGGGAACTGTCCGCGCTCCTCCAACAACTGGTCGAGGCCCAGATCCTGATCCCGCGCGGGCTTGGGGCCGAGCTGCGCTACCACTTCCGCCACGCGCTCATCCAGGACGCAGCCTATGAGGCCATGCTGCCCCGCCGGGCCCGCCAGTTGCACACGCGGATCGCCGAGGTCCTGCGGAACGACTTTGCGGTCCTGGCCGCCGACAATCCGGAGATCCTCGCCATCCACTACACGCGCGCCGATCAGGCCGAGCAGGCCCGGGAGGCCTGGCGCGACGCGGCATCCCGTGCGGCGGCGCGCTCGGCGACTGTCGAGACCATCCAGCATCTCCGTGCAGCACTGACCGCGAACGACAAAGTGGAGGAGGAAAGCCGGACACCGTCGGAGATCGATCTGCGCAAGGAGCTCAATGTTGCGCTTGAACGCCGTGCCTTCGGGTCGCCGGAGTTCCAGCAGAACTTCGACCGCCTCGACGAGCTGTTGCGGGCGGCCTCGAACGGCACATTGCCCGCGGCGGACGAGTTCCTGTCCCTGCATGGCGCGTTTGGCACGCAGCTCCTGCTCGCGCATCCCCGACAGGCGCTCGAATACTGTACGCAGATGAGCGAGATCGCTGCGTCCAGCGAGGGCGACGCCACCATGCTGACCCTTGCCGAGCACAATCACGGGATGGCGCGGTTCATGCTGGGCGATTTCGCGATCTCGATTGAACACTTCGATCTCGCGCTTTCGCATCGCGAGCAGACGACCACAGAGGAGATGTTCCATCTTCATGCGGCGGACACGCGCCCGGTCGATCTGGCCATGCGCTGCTGGGCAAGCGCACTGGACACTGGCGACACCCCGGACCTGCGGCGCGAGCTCGTCGCGACCACGACGGCAGTGCGCGAGAACGAACACATCTTCTCGCAGTGCTACGGGCTGGCGATCCTGGCAACGGCCTACCAGTCGATCGGGATCGCCGAGGATGCTCTCTTGCTGGCAGACGAGGTCCGCAAGGTCAGCAACGAGACCGAGTTCGACTATTGGGCTGCGTGGTCTGGGATTGTCGCGGGGTGGTCGGTTGCGCGGCTCGGCGCGCCGGAAGACGGGGTCGGACAGATCCAGCAAGGTCTGGAGGCTTACCGCGCAACTGGCTCCCGCCAGATCGTACCCTATGCGCTCACGCTTCTCGCCGACGCTCAGCGGATGCTCGGGCAGATGTCCGCGGCCCGCGCGGCCATCGTGGAGGCTCGAGCCATGGAGGAGACAAGCTCCGTCCGGTTCCAGGCCGCCATGACTGCCAGCGTCGAGGCGATGCTGGGCGGTGCAGCGGACTGAGCGCCGCACCGCCTGATTGGCTCAGCGGGTGTTCACCACCGGCGGATCCTGACAGCGGCCCAGGCAATAGGCGAAATCGGTGCCGAGGCTCGCGAAGGTCGGCGGCGGGTCCCGGTCGAACATCATGTCGACGCAGTCGTCTTCACCCGGCGTGAAGATGGCGCTGACAGCAGGGTCTCCGCTTCCCGGCCCGCCCGCGAAGATGATCTTGTTGCCGGCCGGCCAGATGATCGGGTCTGACGGGTTCGCCGCGATGTTCGGGATGACACCATAGGCCACGACCCGCACATCGCTCCGGTCAGGCTCACCCAGGTTTGATGCATAGAGCTTGTGCGTCGGGATCACGGTTTCGCCGGGACCTATCCGCTTCGTGTCAGGGATCGCGATCTTGGTGGCATCGAATGCCGCCGGAAACACACTGGCCGCGGTACATCCCACACCACCAGTGCAGCGGCGGTCGACGCCGACGTTCGTCGCGTTCACCTCGTAGTATTCGAGCTTCGCGCGGCTGCTCGCGGGCCTTACGCCATTGGTGATGATTGTCCGCACAACGACGCAGAGCCGGAGGTTCTTGCCGTCAAAGAAGTATCCCGGTCGACGATCGGGTTCCCCGTGCTTGTCGAGGCAGTAGTCCTGGATCTTCCCGCCGATATCGGCCTCGACCGGCCGGTTGGCACCCGTCGCGGCCAGAATGTCCAGAAGCTGAAGGTCGAGCACGCGGGACAGTCCGCGGACATTCTCCTCAGTGAAGGCGCGCGCCTGTGCGATGCAGGTCTTGCTCGGTGAGCGGTCCCCGCATGCAGCGTCGGTTCCATCTCTGAACAGATCCCGAATAACCCTGTTGATCTGCCTCCCGCTCTTGAGGCCCTGGATGGACTCCATGCCTTCGCCAAACACCAATGACAGGCGATCATTGACCAGCGCCGACGCGACATCGGTGCGGGCCTTCTTGGTCTCCTTGGTGATCAGTTCGCAGGCACTCAGTGTCAGAAGAGCCGCGGTCGCAATCCCGACGGCGAAACCAATTCTCATATGTCGTCCCCCTTGTTCAAATGGCGCGTCCAATCGGGCGCCCGAAAACCAAACTGCGCGTCGCGTGCTGGGTTCGATCGACGGAAAATTGCCGACCAGCGTTCGTCACGCCTGAGAAACCGAATTGCTTGCGCCCCAAAGCCCCAAAAACGGAACTCAACCGTAAGTATATGCTTAACGGGCACGAATCTCCAATAGGCGTATCTTGGTGTTCGCGGATCCGGAGGATCGGACCGCTGTCAGCTTCGACCACATTTCTGCGACCGAATGCGTTGGATCCTCATCCGAGGGCGTTGGTTTGGAACAGAGTGGCGACGCCGCGACTATTCGCACGCCTCTTCCAGCTTGTCCCAGTCGAAGGTGACACCCGTTCCGGGCATATCGGGCGCGACGGCCAGATGGTTCTCCACCACCAGGGGCCGCGTCGTGTACTGGTCGATGGGGAAGCTGTGCACCTCCATCCACCCGGCATTGGGCTGGCCCGCCATCAGGCTCACATGCAGCTCCTGCATTCCGTGGCTACAGACCGGGAGATCGTGTTGCCTGGCAAGCTCGGCGACACGGAGCCATCCCGTGACCCCTCCGCAGTTCGAGGCATCGGGCTGAATCCAGGACAGCTTGGCATCCGCGAACGCGTATTCAAACTCGTGGATCGTGTGCAGGTTCTCACCCATGGCCAGCGGCACACCCGTCGCATCAGCGATCCGAGCATAACCCGTGTAGTCGTCCGGGATCGTCGGCTCCTCGAACCAGACAAGGTCATAGGGCTTGAACGCCTCTGCCGCATGAATGGCTTCCTCGACGTTCAGCGCGTAGTTGGCATCGACCATGAAGGCCACATAGGGCCCGATCAGCTCGCGCACTGCAGCGACCCGCTCGGCATCCTCGGCCAGCGGACGGCCCACCTTGATCTTCACGCCATTGAAGCCCCGGTCGAGATAGCCCTGCACCTGATCCAACAGCTTCGGCAGCGGGAAGTTCAGATCGATCCCGCCCGCATAGGCGCGGCACCGGTCCGAGGCACCGCCCGCCATCTTCGCCAGCGACTGCCCGGTGCGTTTGCCACGCAGATCCCAGAGCGCGATGTCCACTGCCGAGATGGCAAACGACGCCACCCAGCCGCGTGCCACGTAGTGCACATGCCATTGCATCGCGTCGTAGAGGTCTTCGACCGCATTCGCATCCCGACCAACCAGGAACGGCGCAAGATCATGCTCGATCATCGCAAGGATCGCGTGCCCACCGCGCCCGCCGGTATAAGTGTAGCCGGTCCCCTCGGAGCCATCCTCGAGCCTGACGGTCGCGGTAATCAGCTCGAAATGGGTATGGTCGCCGTGCTTGGCATCGGTCAGCACCTCGGCCAAAGGCACATTGAACCGGCGCGCTTGGACCTCGCGGATCTTCACTCGGTCAGCTCCATCGACTGCGCGAGGACATGCGCGCGACGCGGGATCGGATCGACGGCGCCATAGCCCGAGACCGTTCCCGCCGCGACAATGGCCGCGCGCCGGGCTGCCAGAACCGGATCACCCGTCTCCAGCCACCAGGCAAGGAAGGAGCCTGCAAAGCTGTCACCGGCACCCGTCGAGTCCACCGCATTGGCGGGTGCTGGCGGGATCCGGCGCGCACCTCCCGGCGTCGACAGGTGACACCCCTCCGCCCCCAGTGTCACAAGAACGGTCTCGACCCCGAGGGCATGGTAGAATTGCGCGATCTCCGCAGGTTCCTTCAGCCCGGTAAGATGCGCGCTGTCATCCTCGCTCGTCACGGCGATGGTGGCGTGAGCCATGGCCGCGTGGGTGACGGCGCGCGCCTCCTCCACATCCCAGAGCTTCAGGCGCAGATTGGTGTCCAGCGAGACCGCCCCGCCCGCATTGCGCACAGCCTGCATCGCAGCCAACCCGGTTGCGCGCAGATCCGGCGAGACCGCCAGCGTAATCCCGCTCAGATGCAGACAGCGCGCGTTGCTCAGCGCCTCGTTCGGCAGATCAGAGGGTTGCATCAAGCTCGCCGCCGATCCCGCCCGGTAGTAGGTGAAGTGTCTTTCTGCCGGGTCCGGGTCGATGAAATAGATCCCCGTTGGCGCGTCGGGATTGCGGATGATGTGGCTCGCGTCGACACCCTCTGACGCCCAGAGCTCCATCAGGCCGTCCCCGAACCGGTCCTTGCCCAGCGCCGTCAGGTACCCAACCTTCGCGCCCTGCCGAGCGGCTGCAATGGCTGCGTTGGATGTATCGCCGCCAAAGCCTCGCTGATAGCGGCCATCGTCCATGCGGACGAACTCGACCAACGGCTCGCCAAGGCAGAGGAGGTCGGTCATGCGAGAACGGCCCGGACGGCCCGCGCCGCGTCCCTGATCGCCGCGTCATCGCCCGCTTGGAGGGCGGCGTCGGAGACCAGCTTGCCCCCCATGCCGCAGCACACCGCGCCTGCCGCGAAGTAGTCGCCGAGATTGTCGGCCTCGATCCCCCCGGTCGGCATGATCTCGATCATCGGATAGACGGAGCGGAGCGCCTTCACGAACCCTGGGCCTCCCAGTTGCGCAGCGGGGAACACCTTGACGAAGGCCGCTCCTTCCTCATGCGCACGCAGGGCCTCGGTCGGCGTCGCCGCCCCCAACGCCACGGGCGTGCCTGCACTCGCCGCGACAAGACCCGGCACGAAGGCAGGTGAGACGACAAAGGACGCGCCCGCATCCATCGCCTCCTTCCCCTGATCGGCGGTCAGCACGGTCCCGACACCGACACACAACGCCAGGTCCTGCGCCAGATCGCGGATGATCCCCATGGCACCCGGCGTGGTCAGGGTGATCTCGAAGAGGTCGAAGCCTTCCTCGGCCAGCAAGGCCACCCCACGACGTGCCGCGTCCTCCGTCGACGTTCGCACCACGGGTGCAACGCGGGCGGATTTCAGACGGGCGGCGATGTCCATGGGGTTCTCCTCGGCCAGGTTCGCGCGCACCCTAGGCCCGAGGTCGCCCGACCGCAACGCCCCACATCACCCCGGCGTAGACCGCGCGGTCTCGGGCAACCATGTCGCCAGCTCGGGGATCGCCACCAACACCGCAACCATCACCACCATGATCAGGAACATCGGGATCGCGGTCTTCGCAATATAGCCGATCTCCTTGCCGATCATCCCTTGCAGGACGAACAGGTTGAACCCGATGGGCGGCGTGATCTGCGCCATCTCGACGACGACCACCACGAAGATCCCGAACCAGATCATCGAGAAGCCAAGCTCCTGGAAGGCCGGAATGTTCACCATGGGCTCGATCACCGCCATGGTCAGCACCACGGACGAAATCCCGTCCAGGAAACAGCCGATGATGATGAAGAAGATGGTGAGTGCCGCGATCAGGGTGAAGACGGAGAGGTCCATGGACGCGATCCACTCCGCCAGCGCTCGGGGCAGACCCGTGAAGCCCATGCTTTGCGCAAGCGCCGCCGCTCCCATCAGGATCAGTGCGATCATGGCGGAGGTGCGCGTCGCGCCCATCAGGCTCTCGGTGAATGTCTTCCAGTTCAACGACCCCTGGATCGCGGCCAGGATCATCGCTCCCACGACCCCAATGGCCGCAGCCTCCGTGGGCGTCGCATAACCGAGATACATCGACCCGATCACCGCGAGGATCAGGCAGATCACAGGGATCAGGAAGCGCGAGTTCCAGAGCTTCTCGCCAAAAGGCATATATGGGTCGGCCTCGGGCCGCTGGCGCGGGAACAGGTAGTGCCACGCCGCGCAGTAGCCCATGAACATGGTGGCCAGTACGAGCCCCGGGATGATCCCCGCGATGAAGAGCTTGGTGATCGACTCGTTGATGGTCACGCCATAGACGATCAGCGTCAGCGATGGCGGGATCATCAGGCCTAGCGTGGCAGACCCCGCCAGCGTCCCGATGGTCATGAACTCCGGGTAGTTGCGGCGGCGCAGCTCCGGGATGGACATCTTGCCGACGGTCGTCAGCGTCGCGGCGGAGGACCCGGAGACGGCTGCAAACACCGTGCACCCGACCACGTTCGTATGCAGCAGCCCGCCAGGCAGGTTCGCCATCCATGGGGACAGACCGCGGAACATGTCCTCGGACAGGCGTGTGCGGAACAGGATCTCGCCCATCCAGATGAAGAGTGGCAGGGCCGTGAGGGTCCACGAGGACGAGGACGTCCAGATGGTCGTCAGCATCCGGTCGCCCGCGATGCCGGGCACGAACACGTCCAGCCCGATATAGGCGACCGCCATCAGCGCCAGCCCGACCCAGACGCCGGACCCGAGCAGGAAGAAAAGGATGAAGATGAAGAGGCCGGTCTTGGCCCAGACGTTCTCCTCACCAATGGAATGCAGAAGGAACCAGCATCCGAGCCCCATGAGGATGCAGACGACGAAACCGATGAGGCGGGAGCGAAGTACGGGGACCATCACGCCTCTCCCTCGCCGATTGCGGTCTTCTCGACCCCCTCATGCTCGTCGGTCATGATCAGCCGGATCAGGTGGTCGATCAACGCGACCGCCAGCAGAACCGCGCCAATGGACATGGCCAGTTGCGGGATCCAGAGCGGCGTCTTGTCCTGGCCTTGCGAGATGTCGTTCAGCTTCTCGGACCAGATGTTCGCCTTGATGGCATAGCGGGCGAAGACCACGGCCATGACGGTAGCGACGGCGTAGCACCAGATCTCGCCGAAGCGGCGCCAACTGCCGAGGCGACCGAGCACGAGGTTCACACGGATATGTGCGCCCTTGTTCAGCGCATAGGCCAGGGCGAAGCAGGAGGACGCCGCCATGCAATACCCCGCATAGTCGGTAGAGCCCGGGAACGGGATCAACAGCCAGCGTGCGCCCATGTTCATGAGGATGATGATGAGGATGGCGATCAGGAACAGCGCACCGAGCACACCGCCCACAAGATAGATCGCATCGAGAGTTCTTCGGATGGCCTGCATGACCCACACTCCCCCGGGTGAAACATGAGGCGGGCCGCGCGACAGAGACGCTGCGCGCCGGTGGGTGGGTGGG
>JBCDID010000005.1:0-23067 GCA_038749355.1 Pseudomonadota bacterium
GGGTGGGCCGTCCTCCGGAAAACGGGGTTACATCCCCCACCGGACCTCCCGGTCGTGAGACGCCATGAGGTTCTCGTAGCGCGACATGGCCCACAGCGGAAAGAACGCCGCATAGCCGTGGTATTTCAGATAGAATACCTTGGGAAAGCCGGTGCCCGGGTAGTGTGCCTCCTGCCAACGCGCACCCTCGCGCGGGGCATCGTCCAGCCATGCGACACCACGCGCGACCTCATCGCTCTCGATCTCTCCGGCAGACATCAGCCCTAGCAAGGCCCAGGCAGTTTGCGAGGGCGTGGCCACGCGCGCGTGGCCCGCACCCCAGTCCTCATAGCTCTCCAGGCCCTCGCCCCAACCGCCATCGGAGCGTTGGCGGGCCTTCAGCCAATCCACCGCCCGGCGAATGTAGGGCGCCTGCATGTCCTCTCCGGCACCCTTCAACGCCACCAGCGCGGACCATGTGCCATAGATGTAATTCGCACCCCAGCGTCCGAACCAGGACCCATCTTCTTCCTGCTCGCGCTTGATGAACTCGATCCCCTTCCGGATTTCGCGCGCGAACCGCTCGGCATCCACTTGTGCGAGCGCCCCGACACAGCGTGCGGTCACGTCAACCGTCGGTGGGTCCAGCAAAGCACCATGATCGGCAAAGGGGATAGAGTTCAGGTAGTAGTGCTCGTTCTCAGGCTCGAACGCGCCCCAGCCGCCATTCTTGGACTGCATGCCGATCAGCCACTCGCAGGCCCGCTCGATATTCATCTCGTAGCGAGCAGGGTCGGCCCGGTGCATGGCCATGACCACCACGGCGGTGTCATCGACATCGGGGTAGTCCGGATTTTCGTACTGGAACGCCCATCCACCGGGGCGCACATCGGGCCTGCGCACGGCCCAGTCACCAACATGGTCGAGGATCTGCTTGTCGGCGAGCCAGTCCAGCGCCGCGATCAGCCGGGGGTCTTCCCGGCCGCCGGCCTCGATCAGCGCGTGCGCGGCCAATGAGGTATCCCAGACAGGCGACAAGCAGGGCTGATAGTAAAGATCCTCGCCCCGCTCGGTCATCAGCTTCTCGACCGCACCCATGGCCGTGATCATGTGCGGGTGGTCATCCCCGTAACCCAGCACCCGGAACATCATGACCGCATTGGCCATGGCGGGATAGATCGCCCCGAGCCCGTCATCGCCATTCAGTCGCGCGATAGTGAATTCTTCGGCCGCCTTGATCGCCTTGGCGCGCATGCCCTTGGGCAGCCAGGGTTCGAGCAGGCGCATACCTTTGTCGAGCTGCAGGAAGAGATCGCCGATCCGGCTGCCCGTCGGGTTGGTGTTATAGACCTTATGTTCCTCGGGCGGCAGCAGGAACAACTCGCGGATATCGCGCCCGGTCGGGTTCTCGCCCCGCGCCCGCATGGCATAGAGCACCAGCAACGGCGTCAGCACCGTCCGCGACCAATAGGCGATCTTGGACATGTGGAACGGGAACCATTGCGGCAGCAACATGCACTCGACCGGCATGACGGGCACGGCGCGCCAGGGCACCTGGCCAAACAGCGCCATGGCGATACGGGTGAAAACGTTGGCCTTGGCAGCGCCCCCCTGCCCCAGCACCCAGGACCGCGCGCGGGCCATGTGCGGCGCGTCCACGTCGTCACCAACCAGCTTCAGCGCCCAGTATCCTTTCACCGTCGCCGAGATGTTCCCCGCCCCGTCATGGAACAGCGGCCAGGAGCCGTCTTCATTCTGGATACCACGCAGATAACGGGCGATCCGGGCCTCACGGTCGGGCTCAACCTGTCCGAGGAAATGCTTCAACAGGATGTACTCGGAGGGGATCGTACAGTCTGCTTCCAGCTCGAAGACGATGTGCCCGTCATCCTGCTGCAGCGCCCATAGCTCCTCCGTCTGACCGCGGATCAGGACGTGGCGATCGGCGCGCGTGCCCAGCACGGGCCCTCCGGTGAAGTGCGTTGTGGCCTTGTTCATTGTTCTCAAGTCCTTACGCGGCCAATCTCGCTGCCTGCTCACCTGATCGGATAGCGCCCTCTATGGTTGCAGGCAAGCCCGTGTCGGTCGCGTCCCCGGCCAGAAACAGGTTTGTGAACTCGGTTGTTGGCTTGGGGCGGCGTGCGATCTGCTCTGGCGTTTGCACGAAGGTCGCCCGGCGCTCCTTGTTGATGCGGCTTGCGCGCGGCTCAGTGGTCAATCCTAGCGCCTTTGCGGTCTCGGCCCAGAGCGCGGGCCCAAGCTCCTGCGGATCGCGTCCCATCTGTCCCAGTTGGTCCGCGGCCGAGACTGTCAAGCTCACCACGTCGCCCTTCACGAAGATCCAGTGCGTGTCGGCATTGACCAGCCCGGTGATCGGCGCCGCCTCCGTCAGCGCGGGATCATCCACCAGGAAATGCGCGTTCAGGATGGCGGCATCGTCCTCGGGCACATCCACCCAGGGCAGTGCGGCCTTCAGGCGTGTCGGTGGGAGCGCGCACACCAGCCGGTCTTCCGGGCCCAGGTCCACGTTCTTGCCATTGGCGAAGTGCAGCGCCGTTATCCGGTCGCCTGTGTTGGTCACGCCCTTCAGGGCATGGCCGAAGGCGATCTCGACGCCATGCGCCTCCAGATGGGCCAGCGCCGGATCTACCAGAGCGGTGCCCAACCCCTTTGGCGCCAACATCGGCCTGCAATGGGTCCCGCCCCGTGCAAAGGTCTCCTTCAGCACGTTCCATAAAAGCCGCGCCGCCCCGCGTTCCGGCGTCGTGTTCAGAACCGCCCATGTCATCGGCTCCCAGAACCTCTGCCAGAGCGGCCCGCGATCGCGCACAACCTCGGCCACGGTGCGCGTCCCCGAGAATGCCAAGCCGAGCCCCTTCAGATAGTCCCAGATCCCGGTCCCCGGCACGCGGCGCGCGCTGTCACCGACCCACCACGGGATCGCGCCATCATTCATGGCAACCCGCCAGCGGGCGCCGCTAGAAAGGTCCACGAACGGGAAAGCGGCTTCGGTCAGCGTTCGCATCTTGTACTGTGCGCCGATGGCCTTCAGATACGCGCCCGCCGAGCGGTTTCCAGACAGCAGCAGATGATTACCGTTGTCGACATCCCGGCCCAAACGAGGATCATGGAAGGTGCGGCAGCGCCCACCCGCGAGCGGGGCGGCCTCGTAGATCGCGACGGGCACACCCTTGGCCGTCAGCTGCACGGCGGTCGACAGGCCCGCGAGCCCCGCGCCGACGATATGGACAGACCCACTCATACCGGCCCCGCGAAGGCGGCGGCCCAGAGCCCGCGTCGGAGTTTCTCGCCCGAGGACATAGTGAGATCAAACCGTCGGAAGTCTTCGGCCTCCATCCGATCGAGATAGCCTTCGTAAACGCCCAGCATCGCCATGGCGGGAACGAGCGCCAGGCGGCTATGGGCAGGGATCTCCGCTCGGGCAGCCAGAAAGTTCGCCCTTGCGCGCGCACCGATGTCCAGACAGGCCACGGGCAGCCCGTCGGCGCCCGTAATCTTGTCCGGGGTCGTGGCTATGCCATGGCGCTCCAGAACCTCTCGCGGAAGATAGAGCCGTCCGATTGCGGCGTCCTCCTCCACATCGCGCAGGATGTTCGTCAGTTGCAGGGCATCGGCAAGCGCGAGCGCGAACCGCTCCGACGCCTCACCGCGCCACGCCCCGAAGATCCGCATGGACAGAAGCCCGACCGAGCCCGCAACGCAGCGCGTATACCGCGCTAGTTCTGCATCGCTGGGGGCAACGACGGGACCGGCGGCGTCCATCTCCATGCCTTCGATCATCGCGAGGAACTCCGCCTTAGGCAGGTCGTAGTCCGCCACAGGACGCATCAGGGCCTGCCCGACTGCCGATCCGGGCGCACCGGCATAGAGCGCATTCACCTCCGCCCGCCAATCGGCCAGCATCCGGCGCTTCTCCTCCGGTGAAAGATCACCGTCCGCGATGTCGTCGACCACCCGACAGAAGGCGTAGACGGCCCGCATGGCTTCCCGGCGAGGACGCGAGAGCAGTTTCATGCCCAGCGAGAACGATGACTTCGCGGCCCCGGTGATCCGGTCAACCACCTCCTGCGGGCTGACCCCCGCGGGCGCGGGATCGGGCGAGAGATCCGTGACCGTCATCCGCGCTTCGGGGTCAGGAGGGCGCGCAGACCGGTGAGCGCAGCCAAGGCGAAGTCGACCTTCGAGAGTTTCACGCGGCCCGCCAGGGGGTCGTCGCGGCGCAGGCGCGCCGAGAGCCGCGTTGCAAGCGCCGTGATCACGGCTGTCTCCGCATGCAGCCGCAGCGAACGGGGCCTTGCGGGGCGGGTCCGGGCCACCAACAGCATCGCGTCGCAGCGATCCAGCATCTCGTCCAGCACCCGGCGCAACCCGGCCAGCACGTGATCGCCGCGCAACACATCGACGGTCAAACCCACATTGGCCAGCATGCCCTCGGGGATGTAGACCCGGTCCATCTCGGCCAGATCCTTCCTACAATCCTGCAGGTGATTCAGGATCTGCAACACGGTGCAGAGCGCGTCCGAGGGTTGCCAGAGCGTACGAGCCTCCCCATGCAGGTCCATCAGATAACGGCCCACGGGGTTCGCGGAGAGCTCGCAATAACCGATCAGTTCGTCCCAGTCCGCGTAGCGCTGCTTGACGGCGTCCTGACGGAAGGCCGCTAAGAGATCACGGGCGTGGCGATCTGGGACCGAGGTCTCCCGCAGGCTGCCTGCCAAGGCCACAGCCTTGGCGGGTCCATCGCCATTCAGTCCGGCCTCGAACGCGTCGAGACGGCGGATCTTTTCGTCAGGCGCGAGTGCGGGATTGTCCGCGATGTCATCCGCTGCTCGGGCAAAGGCGTAGAACCGCGCGACATGCGGGCGCAGAGCAGGCGCGATCAGCCAGGAGGCGACGGGGAAATTCTCGTCGTGGGCTCCCTTGCCAGTCGGCGTCTCGATGGAGTCCCCTGCCAATGCGGTCTCGTGCGTCATCCTGCCTGCCGGGCTCTTGTTGTGCATTGCAGAATAAGCATTCATGGATTGGAACTCAATGAAGGGCGCACCGGATCGTGCCGGACCGCGTGCTGGAGGATAGGCGGCGTCGATGTGGATGTTGAGCATTGTGATCGCGTGGCTGGTGCTGGTGCTGGGTTGGGGCGGGTTCTGGCGAGCCGACCAGCGGTTGGGAGGCGAAGAACCGCCATCCGAATGGCCCGAGGTTCTGGTGGTGATCCCGGCCCGCGATGAGGCGGCAACGATCGCTGAGGTCGTGCGGGCCCATGGCGCCAGTGACTATCCCGGACAGCGGCATCTGATCGTCGTCGATGACGCCTCCTCGGATGGAACGGGTACGCTGGCGCGCGACGCAGGAGCCGAGGTTCTGAGCGCGCCGCCATTGCCCTCCGGCTGGTCAGGCAAGCTGGCAGCATTGAATGCGGGTATCGCGCACGGGTTGGCCGCGCACCCGGGCACAAGGTGGGTTCTGCTGACCGACGCCGATATTCGCCATGCGCCGTGCACCCTGGGGGCACTCGTGGCCAGGGGGGAGGCCGAGAGGTTGTCGCTGGTCTCCCTCATGGCCCGGCTGGACGCAAGGGGCACCTGGGCAGGGTTGCTGATCCCGGCCTTCGTCTTCTTCTTCCAGAAGCTCTATCCGTTTCCCTGGGTCAACCGGCCGGGCCACTGGTGTGCAGGGGCGGCGGGCGGCTGTGTGTTGATCCGGCGCTCGGCGCTCGAGGCCGTCGGCGGGATCGCGGCGATCCGGGACGCGCTGATCGATGACTGTACTTTGGCTGCAAAGGTCAAGCACACCTCGCCCGGGCGCACGATCTGGCTGGGGTTGTCGGGTGGAGAGGTCACAAGCCTGCGCGACAATCACTCGTTTGTGTCGATCTGGAGCATGGTGACGCGCACGGCCTTCACGCAGTTGCACCATTCGGTCTTGCTGCTGCTGGGCGCCGTGCTGGCGATGGCGTTCCTTTATCTGCTGCCGCCCGCGCTGACCGTGATGGGGTTGGGAATGCAGGATATCGCCATGACAGCCTGCGGCGGGTTTGCCTGGGCGCTGATGGTCTGGGCCTATGCACCCACGGCGCAGTTGTATGACCAGCCATCGTGGTACGGCATTTTCCTGCCCGCGGCCGCGGCGGTCTACACGGCGATGACCGTCGGCTCGGCGGTTGCGCATTGGCGCGGGCACGGAGGTCGCTGGAAGGGCCGCACTTATCCCTGACGGGACCCGTTGGTGCATCATGCCCTGCGCGCAGGGCTTTGGATGCACCCTACGCAGGGAGATGGCCCTTGGCGCGCAGCCAGACGATGGCCTCGGTGAGCGCTTCGCGAACGGGCCGTGGTTGGAATTCGAGTGCCTCGCGTGCCTTGCTGCTGTCGAGCGTCACCGGATGGGCCGCCAGCTTCACGCCGGTCAATGGCGCGGTCGGGGGGCGTTTGGTCATGCGGGAGAGAAGAGCCTCGACCCGTGCCGCGATCATAGCAACCGAGTGGGGCACTGCGCGACGGGGCGCAGGCGTGCCCGACACCTCCGCTATCATATCGGCAACGGTGCGCATGGGCAGGTCCTCGCCGCCCAGAAGATAGCGTTCGCCCGAGGCGCCGTTGGTCCGTGCGGCAATGATCGCATCCGCCACTGCATCAGCGTCCACGAGGTTCAACGTGCAATCCAGCAGAGCCGGGGTCTTTCCCCCGGCGAGATCCCGGATCATGCGCGAAGGTGGCGTCAGGTTCACGTCCCCTGCCCCGACGGGCGCCGCCGGGAGCAAGATGGTGACTTCCTGCCCTGCCGCTGCGGCCGCCAGCGCAGCGAGCTCTGCCTGGCGTTTCGATCGGGGATAGGGACCGAGCAGGTGATTGGGCACATGCTCGGCGCTCTCATCGAGAAGGGCGCCCTTTGGGGTGTCCCGCCTGATGAGGGTCGTGAAGCTGGACACGTGCACGGTTTTCGCGCCCGCCCTGCGCGCCGCGGCCAACACTCGGCAAGCTCCAACGACGTTCACCCGATCATAGTCGAAACGCCCGGGCGACCAAAGCGACGCGATGGCTGCCGCGTGAATGATGTGGCGCGCGCTCTGCGTGGCATCGGCAACCGCATCGGGGTCCAGCACAGAGCCTTGGCTGAACTCTGCCCCCTTCGGCAGAGACGCGGGTTGCAGAAGATCGAAGCCGCGCACCGGTTCGCCCGCCGCCGCGAGCTTGCGCATCACCAGACCGCCGAGAAACCCGGCTGCGCCCGTCACGAGCGTGGTCATCAGAACGGCTCCTGGCAGACCAGCAAACCTTCATCATATGCTGAGCCGGCGACCAACAACCCATTGCCATAAATCGCCGAAGTTGCGCCGGAGAAGAGCCGCCCCGCGGTGTCGTCGAAGAGCACCCGGATCTCGCCATCTTCGGGGTCGACGCGCACGATCCGCGAGGGTGCCGTCTGCCGCCAGCCCGACCGGTAGAGCCACAATTGCAGCAGCTTGGGATGGACCGCCGCGACGATCCACCCGTCCTGATCCACCGATAGGTTGTCGGGGCCGCCCGGCAGCCGGATGGCACCCCCACCCGGTTGCGAGATCTGCATGGCGCGGGTCTCGGCGACATAGCCACCGGCGAGCCCGTTCGGGAACGAGAGCCCCAGAACAGGCTCCGTCAGCGCGGTGCCATCAAAGCGCGCAAGGCGCCCCGAGGCAGCGCCCGGGATCAGATCCTGCGCGGACGGCGCGCAGTCGGCCCTGTCCAGCGTGATATAGAGCTCCGCCGCATCCGCCGTGAAAGAGAGGTCATTGGCCCGGCAAAGCCGCTCTCCGGCAAGCCGCTCTTCCGGTGCCCAGGAAAGGTTCTCGACCGGGCCAATCAGAACCTCGGCCGAGCCGGATGTGGGCCGGTTCACGAGCGCCAGTCGGCTGCCGTCGCGGGACAGCGCGAAACCATGTGGGCGAAACGCGCGGTCGGTGTCTTCTCCCGCGTAAATGCGCGTGGCAGTCAGGGCGGACTCTCCGGCCTCCAGCGCGAACGTCGACACTGCATAAAGGCCGCCAGAGGGATTGTCGGGGGCGCGCCGGTCATGCGCTGTGAAGAGGAGCTCATTTTCGGACGGGGTCAGCGCGATGTCCTCTGCCCCGATGATCAGGTTGCCAGTCACATCGTCAGCGAGCGACACCCTTCGGCAATCGGCTTCGCTGAACTCCGCCGGCAGCTCCGTTGGCGGTGCGAACACCCAGATCCCCGCCAGCGCCAGCGCCAGCGAGATCACTGCCATAGCCGTCACCTGCCTCAGGAGACGTGCGAGACTATCCGCGGATCGTCCTGATATCCCCATTTCTCAATCCATGGCGTCCAGTGCGCAGCAACCTTGGCGGCCGCCTCATCGTCGACTTTGAACGCGTTCTTCTCGAAGGTTCCGAGGCGGGCCAGATATTCCTCGCATTTCGGGCGCGCCGACTCGAACCCGGGCAGGCCCAGCCCGTCGTAGATGGCCCGGAGCGCGCCAATTGGGTCTGCGTCGAGCTGCGCGTATGGCAATTCGACGAAATCCGGGGCGCCCAGGTCCGCGGTATCCTCCACCAATCGTGTCATCATCCGGTCGTAGACGCGCAGGATCGTGGCGTCCACATCCAGATCGCGGGGGACCTCCTGCAAGGCCATCACCTCGAGCAGCCGCGCATAGAAGTTGCGCATGGACAGAAAGACATCCAGCGGATTGCGGTGGATGTGAATGAACTTGGCATCCGGAAAAAGGCGGCGGAGCTGTGCTGCGCGCGCCGTATAGACCGGGTTCTTGATCAGCATCCGCGCGCCCTGTTGCAGGCGGAGTTTGCGCAGGAAGTAGGTGAACCGGTCCTGCCATGCCCCGACCTCTGCCGCCGAGCAGCCATCAAAGAATAGGCCCCGATCGATCAACCGGTCGAACTCGTGCGGGAAGTAGATGCCGTGGTAGAAGGAGAGATCCGTCATCGATGCCAGCCCGATCTCATCCTCCTGCGGGCTGACAGGTGTGACCGGGATACGGTCGATCCAACGGTGCTCCGGCAATGCGCGTTCCAGAAGCGGGCGGAGCGCGCGGGCGATGCCGAACATGTCCCAGGGTAGACCGACAGCGACGGGCGGCACATAGCCAAAATCCCCGAGGCTCATCATGTTGTAGAGATGCGTGGTGCCCGACCGCCAGTGACCCAGGATGAAGATGGGCGGTTCCATGGTGTCGAGCGTCGGTAGATACCGCTCAATCGCCAGCCCCTCCAGCAATGAGAGGGGCGCGCGCGCCGCAGCCGCGGCCCAGATGCCCGCAGTGGCCAGCGGTTTGTCGCTGCCCCCGCCCTGACGATACGCCCTGACCAGGGTGCCGAGATCGGCCCCGCTCAGCGGATGCGCCATGGTTCCGTTCCGGTGGTCAAACGCCCGTCCATGGAGCGCGAGATAGCCCTGGGGCTCATTCAGCGCAACAGCACGTCGTCCAGATTAGGCAGATTTGCCCGCAACAGCAGCCAGCGGTGGCATGGAGGGCAAGAGCTTTTCCAGATCCGGACCAGACATGGCCGCGGCGAGCCCGTCGCCCTGCATTCGCCGGACCCCTATCGCCTGGAGCTGTTCGATCTGAGCAAGATCCTCGGCGCCCTTGGCGATCACGTCGATGTCGAGACGTTCGGCAAAACTCACAAGACCGTGGAGCATTTGCTCAGATGCATCGCGGGTCTCCGCAGAGGACAGACCAAGCGTCAGGTTTCGGCTGAACTTGATGCGGCGCGCACCCGTGTTGACGATGTTGCTGACGGAAGACGACAGACTGCCGAAATCGTCCAGGGTCGTATCAATCCCTAGGTCCGCGAAGCGCCGAAGATTGGAGAACAGGACCTCGACGCTGCGCCCTTCGCAGCTCTGCTCGCTGACCTCCAGGATCAACTTCTCGGGCGCGATATTGCAGTCGTCCAGGATCCATGAGACCTTGTCGACAACGCCGGATGCGACCATCTGGTCGCGGGTCATGTTGACGTGCAGGGGAGGCACCTCCAGTCCCTTCGCCTGCCAGGTCTTCATTTCCAGACACGCGACCTCCAGCACCTGAAGGCCGATTTCGTCTAGCATGTTGTTGGACTCCGCCGAAAGCAGGAACTTGTCTGGTAGCAAAAGGCCGCGTTCCGGGTGTTCCCAACGGGTCAGCAGCTCGATCCCTTCGATGGCGCCGCTGTCGAGGTCGATGACCGGTTGGTACCAGGCACGGAACTCGCCATCCAGCAGCGCCTCGCGAAGTTCGCGCGCCTGATCGGTGCGCCGCTGGATCGTCTCCGCCATCTCGTCCGTGAACAAGACCCACCGATTGCGCCCAGACGCCTTTGCATCGCAGAGCGCGGTGTCGGCTTCAGACATCAAGGCTTCAGTCTCGAACGGCCCGTCCCGTCCGAAGACCAGCCGTGCCCCAACACTCGCGCCTATGGGACAGAGCTCGTCCTCGTACTTGATAGGTTGCGAGAACTGGCGAAGCAGCCGGTCGGCCATGCGCTCCAGTCCATCGACCGAGGAAAGCCCCTGCGCCACGATCAGGAACTCGTCCCCGCCGAGCCGTGCGTGCATGTCGGTCCCGCGCAACACATTGCTCATGCGCTTGGTTGCTTCCTGCAGCACGTGGTCACCCGCCTGATGCCCCAAGGTATCGTTGATCACCTTGAAGTGATCGAGGTCGATATGCAGCAGAGCCACAGCCCGGTCATCAGCCAGATTGTTCAGCACAGCTTCGAGTCGGCCCATCAGCCCACGCCGGTTCAGCAAATCCGTGAGGGGATCCGTGATTGCCATGCGCTCAACTTCCGCCTGGGCACTGAGCTCGTGATGCACCCGGTGCCCTAGCACGCGCAACCGTCTCGCCAGCCGGCCCACTGGATCGTCGCGGAACTCACCGGCCAGCGGACGATCCACGCCCTGGCGCAGAAGAAATCTGAGATCTTTCGGTAACTTACGCAGATCGTCGGTCATCGACCTTTCAATGCGCCGGGCCTGAATCGTGAACCCCGCCCCCGCCAGGGTGAAAACACAACCAAGAGCGCCAAGGGTCAGAGCAGCCGTCGTCGACAGGATCTGCTCCCCATCCATGTCCGGATGCGGAACAAGCACGAGACCGGCCACCGCAAAACACGCGGTGCCGATCATCGTCAGCAGCGCTATAGGCAGCACCAAACCAAACTGTCGTCTCATCACGCGGTCTGCACACTCGTTCCAACGCGTGTTTCTCGCGCGAAATCCTTGCCATAGTTGTAACGCCGGATTGCGATTGCGTTTTCACACACGAATTCCGCAGAAATTGAACACCCGCCCCTTGGCTGGCAGGCGCCAATGTGTATCTTTTGCCGCAACTGCGAAAAAGAGGAGCCAGCCATGCCCGGCACGCCAGAGCGGGATAAGCGTCTGCACCCGTGGACCTCGGAACTCCGAGCGGCTTTTGAGGCAGGCAGGATCCACCGACGGAGTTTTCTGGCAAGCCTGACGGGGCTCGGCGTCTCAGCCGGCGCGGCCCTTGCCCTCAGCGGCGCGGCACCGCAATCTGCCCGCGCGTCGGATGGCAAACCGGGCGGTGTTTTGCGCATCGGGATGCGCGTGCCGCCCTTCGAGGATCCGCGCAAGCTGGCCTGGACCGAAGGCTCCAACGTGGTTCGCCAATGCGCCGATTACCTCGTCCGCTGGAACCGTGATTTCACCTTCGAGGGCCGCTTGCTGACCCATTGGGAAGTGAGTGACGATGCCCGGGTCTACACACTGCACTTGCGCCCGGATGTGCTCTGGTCAAACGGGGACCCGTTCACAGCCGACGATGTGATCTTCAACCTTGCCCGCTGGTGCGAAGCCGGGATCGCGGGGAACTCTATGGCCACCCGGCTCGCAGCGCTTGTGGACCGGGAGACGGGTGCCGCGCGCGAAGGCGCGATCGAGAAGGTGGACGATCTCACTGTGCGCCTGACGCTGAGCCATGCGGACATCTCCCTGATCGCGGGCCTGACAGACTACCCGGCGGCGGTTCTGCATGCGAGCTATGACGGCGGCGACGATCCCCAGAAGGCGCTCGCGGTAACGACAGGGGCGTACGAGTTGGTGGAATGGTCCGCAGGCGCCCGCGCCGAGGTCCGCCGCAGGGAGGGCCATACCTGGTGGGCGGGCGAGCCCTATCTTGACGGTGTCGTCTGGATGGATCTTGGCACGGATCCCCGCCGGACCCTTCAGGCCTTCGCGAACCGGGAGATTGACGCGAATCATGAGACGCAGGCGACGTCTCTCGGTGAACTGCGCGATATCGATGTGCCAAGCGCCGATATCTCGACAGGAGCCACCATCGTCTGCCGGTTTCGCACGGACGTGCCGCCCTATGACGACCCGAAGGTGCGCGTCGCAGTTCAGCGGGCTGTTGACAACTCCATCGTGCTGCAGCTCGGGCTGAATGGCTCGGGCGCACCGGCGGAGAACCACCACGTCGGCCCGATGCACGTCGATTACGCGAGCCTGCCGCGCAAGGGCCGTGACGTCGCCCTGACAACCAAACTGATGAAGGAGACAGCGCTGCAGGAGCACGAGTTCGAGCTTGTCTCCGTCGACGATGACTGGCGCCGCACGACCACGGATGCCATTGCCGCGCAAATGCTGGATGCCGGGCTGAAGGTGAGACGCAAGATCGTGTCGTCTGAGGCTTATAATGGTGCGTGGAAGGATTACGCCTTCTCGACGACCAACTGGAACGGGCGACCTCTGGGGGTGCAGGTGCTCGCACTCGCCTATCGCAGTGACGCGAAGTGGAACGAGACGCGATTCGGTGATGCGGAGTTCGATGCGCTGCTGGATCAGGCACTCTCGACACCGGATGTGGGCGACCGGCGCGGCCTGATGGCGCAGTTGCAACAGATCCTGCAGGATTCAGGCGTGATCATTCAGCCCTATTGGCGCAAGATCTATCGCAGCCACGCCGAGCGGGTGCAGGGTTACGACATGCACCAGTCGTTTGAACAGCATCTGGAAACAGTCTGGATTGACGAGGAGTAGCGCGCCGCACACTGTCATGCAGACAAAGTGTTCTGGAACGGCGGCACTTCGGAGAACTCCACCTCAAGGACGAAGACAGACCCCTTACCAAGCTGAGACCGGGCGGACAGCGTCCCACCCATGAGCTCGGCCAGCGACCGCGCGATGCTCAGGCCAAGGCCCACACCATCGCGCTGCTTTTTCAGGCTGTCGCCAACCTGCGCGAACTTCTGGAAAATCTCGTCCAGCTTCTCTTCTGCGATGCCGACGCCGGTGTCCGAAACCTCGATCCGGGTAGCGATCTTGTCGCCTTCCTGCTGCGTGGACAGATTGAGCTCGACCCGCCCCACCTCGGTGAACTTCACGGCGTTGTTCAGCAGGTTGACGATGATCTGGGTCAGTCGTGTCTCATCCGCCATCACAATGTTGGGCTTGTCCCAGTCGGCCTGCAGATTGAGCCCAAGGCCACGCTCCTGCGCACGCGGACGCACCATGTCGACGCAATGCCGGCAAAGCTCGTAGAGGCAGACAGGTTCGGGTTCGATGAACACACCGCCGCTTTCCTGGGTCGCAACTGTCAGAAGCCCGTCGATCAGGTCCACCATGTGCTCGCCGGAGCGCGAAAGAACCTCCAGGAAATGGCGCTGGCGTTCAGTCAGGTCGGTCCGGTCCAGAAGCGCAGCCATGCCGAGCACCCCGTTCATGGGCGTCCGAAGCTCATGGGTCACGCGCGCAAGAAAATCCGATTTCAGGCGGCTCGCCTCTTCGGCGGAAGATTTGGCTTCGGCGAGCAATCTGGTGCGCTCGATCTCTCGTGTCACGTCGCGATACGTCGCCACCGCGCCACCGCCATCGAGCGAGGTGCGTGAGACGTGCAGAGTTCGACCATTGCCCAGTTCGCGCGTGCGACTCACGGTGCCGGGCTGGCGGCTGGTGGCGAAAGCGACGCGGCTCTGCACCTCAGCTTCCACCTCCTGCGGTGTGAGCCCGTCGAGGTCCCCGCACTGGCGAGCGAAACTCTCCACATGCATGCCTTCGGACACCTGACCGGGTTCGATTCCATAGAGCTCGAGCATGCGGGCATTGACGAGCTGGAAGACGCCTGAGCTTTCGATCAGAGTCACGCCTTCGTCGATGTTTTCCAGCACCGTCTTGAACATCTGCCGCTGGCGGGCAAGTTCGGCGCTCTCGGTAGCGTCACGCACGGTGATCACACTCGCGCCCCGTGGCAAAGACGTGCGCGTCACCTCGAGAATCGTGCCCGAGGTCAGCCTCCGTTCGGACTTCACAGTCTCGCCAGGCGCGATGATCCCCGTCAGCATCAGGGTCCGCGCATTGATCACCCGCTCTCGCTCAGGCCACGTCCCAATCCGGGCGAGGTCTCCGTTCAGAGCCATAAACTCGCGGGCCGGCATGCCGTGCACGAACAGGTCGGGATCGACCTCGTACAGCTCGAACAAGCGCCGGTTGCAGGCGATGATCCGCCCGACCTCGTCCACCATCATGGCACCGTCGGTCATGTTCTGCAGCGTGGTCTCCAGATAGACCTGCTGCAGCATCGCGTCCTGATGCTGAGGCTCTAGCTTCGAGAGATCGGTCAGAATCGACAGCATGTAACTGTCGTCGACAATCATGCGCTGGACCTGGACGTGACGCGCCTGCGTGGTGCCTATACGCCCGATATTGTCGGGATCGGCGGCCACCAGCGCCTTGGCGGACTCGAAGTCGCTAATCGGCAGCATGGGCCAGAAACCGGCCTCGTCTTCACGGCGCGCGCGATCATTCAGAACTCCGACCACGTCGGCATAAGGCATGCCAGTCGGGATCTCTTCAGCCGAGACATCCAGCATCTGCAACCCGAGCGCATTGATAGAAACCAGCCGCAGGTCGCGATCCCATATGGCGACCCCCCGCCCCGAATGAGAGGCGAACGCCATAAGCCCCTCGACCGTGAGCGCCTGCGTCACCGGCTCCGGGGAAGTCTCAGCCTGGATGTCACCGTCCATCGGTACCGTGTAGTCGCTCTATTCGCCAATGAGTTTGGTTCAATGTTCAAAATACAATCTTAAGATGCCGAACGTCACTGCGCAATTCAGGAATATGTTTGCAATTGTTATCGTCAGTGACATGAGGGAAGAGAGACACGACACGGGGCCGGCCACATGACCAAGACCATCCATGTCCTCAACGGACCAAACCTGAACCTGCTGGGTCTGCGCGAGCCCAAGATATACGGGCACACGACCCTCGCGGATATCGAGGCGACCCTTAAACCTGTAGCAGAATCAGCTGGTTATGAACTGATTTTCGCCCAATCAAACCATGAAGGCGGGCTGGTCGAGTTGATCCAGGCCGCGCGCCAGGCAGCCGGGATCATCATCAATCCGGCAGCGTACACACATACCTCGGTGGCCGTTTGCGATGCGCTGAAGATGGCGGAGGGTCCGGTGATTGAGCTGCACCTGTCGAACCCGCACGCCAGGGAGGCGTTCCGGCACCATTCCTACGTCTCTCCGGTCGCAACCGGGATCATTGCTGGGTTCGGCGCTCCGGGGTACGAGCACGCCGTGGCCGCGATGCTGGGTCTGCTGGAGGGCTAAAGACCGGATTCGCCGGCTCCGCCATCATAGCACCGACGCCGCAAACCTAGCCCCCTCCCACGATCTGTGATAACTCTGACCCATATAAAATTCACAGAGCTTGATCTTTATGGCAAAATATGGGGAGGACCAGCACCAATCAGGTCTTAATGACCTTTCTCGTTTTACCTACGGTTTCAGCCACGATTTGAAGGCTCCTCTTGCATCGATCATCGGACTATTACGATTTTGTTCTGAAGATCTCGAAGATGGGAACTACGAGGAAGTTCGCCAGAATCTGACTCAGGCGCTGGAGATGTGTTACCGCGGTGCGCGCCGCGTGGATGACCTGCTCGATATGGCACGAGCCGGCGCACAGGAAGTTCAGCTAGAGATCATTGACCTAGGCGAATTGATCTCCGGGACTTGGCAGAACCTCACCACGCCAACGGACACCCCGGCCAGCCTGACACTCACCATGAGCCATCGCATGCCGCTGCGCTCGGACCAGCACGCCTTGCGAAGCATCTTCGAAAATCTCCTGTCGAACGCATTGTGCTTCTGCGATCCGCAGAAACCTGAATTGCAGGTAGAGGTCACCGCCGAGACGATCGGAAACACCCTCAGGGTCACGGTCTCGGACAACGGCTCAGGCATCCCCGAGAACCGTCACGAGGACGTCTTTCAGGTCTTCCGCGCCATCGACAGACGCGGCGGAAACGGTCTTGGACTTGCCATGACACGCAGACAGATCGATCGCCTCAATGGCGTGATCTACTTTCAAAGCATCGAAGGGACAGGCAGCGACTTCATTTTCGAGATCCCTCAAAAGCCGAGGCCGTGAACATGCACACAAACATCCCAGTCATCATTGTCGATAACGAGCACGTGGATCGCTACATCGCCCGGCGCCACTTCGAGCAATCGCATGACTTCCATGTCGTGCGGGAATTCGAGTCGGGCGATGCCTTCATCGACAGTTTCGACGCCACCACCCTGCAGGCGCGCGAGACAGCTTCGCCGACCCTTGTGCTGATGGACATATCCATGCCGGGCAAGGACGGGTTCGAGACCATTCGTCAGTTCGCTCAGCGCGCCGGGTCGGACACCGCCTCGTCCAATGTGATCTTTGTGATCTACACCTCCTCCTCGAGCATCTTTGACCGGGAGGAGGCTGCCAGTGTCAGCGCTCTGAAGGGATACTACGAGAAACCGCTGCGATCCGACCATGTCAGCGACCTGCTGAAGCTCTGCCGCCGCCACTAGACGGCCCAAACCTGCTCCCGTTCAGCAACCATGATCGACTGTATGGGCCTCGAGGGCCAATCTGAAGGCGGCCGAGTCCGATCCGTCGGCAGGGCCGTCGAACCGCCCTTCCTTGACAAGATGCTCCTGGGTCCTCCGGATCTTTTCAGGCCCGCCTATTGCGATGGCGCGCGTCCAATCAGACAGAGCTCCCGCTTTGTCGCCAAGGTTGCACCGCACCGTACCGCGGTAGTCGAACACCCAATCTTCTGAAAACCCTGCCGCCACCGCATTGTCGAATGCGGCCAGGCTTGCTTCGTATTGCTTCAGCCGCACTAACGCCGTGGCACGCCCCGACCAGATCAATCCGACTTCATCCTCGTTCCAAACGGCAAGTGCCAGGGCACGATCCGTGGTCGCCAACAAGCCTTCATCATCGCGCAAACCGTTGTAGGCGCTGAGCAGCCTGAACAAGACCCTGGGGTTCTCGGCAAATTCCGGATAAAGGTCCGTCGCCAGCAGCAGATCTGCAAGCGCATCGCCGTATTTTTTCAACTTGATGAGCGCCCCGGCGCGCCGCACGTAGTTGTTGTGAGATTCCGGTACCAGCTCAAGCACGCGGTCAAAGTCCCGAATGGCGCTCCGGTACCGGCCCTGATCGAAATAGGCTTGCCCGCGATAGGAATGCGCCTTCGCCAGTTCGGCATCCTGTTTCTGGTGGGTTCGAATGAAGGCAGTGCAACCGCCGATGCGCCGGTTGAGATCCTCCGACTGATTGCAGTTGTCGATCATATCCGCAGCCGCCCCGAACCCAGCGAAAATGACCAGGGCAAAGATCACGAGAGACCGCATCAAAAATCCAGTCTGAACATTGTCCCGATCAGTCGGGTCGCCGCGGAAAGTACACTCGGATATGGGCGATATACACGCATTTCATAGCGCGATATCCATTTAACGCGGAATTAGCGTACGGGCCGAGTGTATCTGTTTGACTGGCCGTCAGGGCTCCTACCGGCTCGTCCCAAACTTGCCTTCCCCGGGCTCCCGCTGCACTCTCAAGCGCCTTGCATTCGCCGGGCCAATCAAACTAGGTTAGTAACGCTGACCTTTTATCTTGGGAGCTTCGTGCATGTTCCACGCATCCATGTCTTTCGGCCTTGGCGAGGAAATCGAGGCACTGCGCGAGATGGTGCACCGTTTTGCCCAGGACCGGATCGCTCCGATGGCGGCAGAGGTCGACCGCTCCAATGCGTTCCCCATGGAGCTATGGCGCGAGATGGGTGAGTTGGGTCTCCTCGGCGTCACGGTGCCGGAGGAGCATGGCGGTGCGGGTCTCGGCTATCTTGCGCACTCCATTGTGGTGGAGGAGATCGCGCGGGCCTCGGCCTCGGTCTCGTTGTCCTACGGCGCGCACTCGAACCTCTGCGTGAACCAGATCAATCTGAATGGCAGCGCGGAGCAGAAAACCAAGTATCTTCCGGGACTTGTCTCCGGTGAGCATGTGGGGGCGCTGGCCATGTCCGAGCCCTCCGCAGGCTCGGATGTGGTGTCCATGAAGCTGCGCGCCGAGAAGCGCAATGACCACTACCGGCTCAATGGCAACAAGTTCTGGATCACGAACGGACCGGACGCGGACACGCTGGTCGTCTATGCCAAGACGGACCCGGATGCAGGCTCCAAGGGGATCACGGCCTTCCTGATTGAGAAGGCCTTCGCCGGGTTCTCGACGGGCGCGCATCTCGACAAGCTCGGCGTGCGGGGGTCCAACACGGCGGAGCTGATCTTCGAGGATTGCGAGGTGCCATTTGAGAACGTCCTCGGCGAGGAAGGGCGCGGTGTGCAGGTGCTGATGTCCGGGCTCGATTACGAACGGGTGGTGCTGGCCGCCATCGGGATCGGCATCATGCACGCTTGTCTGGACGTGGTCATGCCCTACATGCACGAGCGCAAGCAATTCGGCCAACCCATTGGAACCTTTCAACTAATGCAGGGCAAGGTGGCGGACATGTATACGGCCATGAACTCCGCGCGCGCCTATGTTTATGCAACTGCCGCGGCCTGTGATCGAGGCGAGGTGACACGTCAGGATGCAGCCGCATGTTGTCTGTATGCTTCGGAAAAAGCCATGGAGCAGTCCGTGCAGGCGGTGCAGGCCATGGGCGGCGCGGGTTATCTCAACGACATGCCGACCGGTCGGCTGATGCGGGACGCCAAGCTCATGGAGATCGGCGCTGGCACGCAGGAGATCCGGCGGATGCTGATCGGACGGGAGCTGTTCAATGCGTCTGCCTAGCCTCGCCATAGTGGCCCTGATCGCGCTCCCGGCCCACGGCGCCGAGGAACCCTATGGCTGGGCTTTCTGCACAGATCCGGCCAACGGGCTGTCGCTGAACACCTGCACCGCGCATGTGCGCGCCGATTGCGACGGGGCAGCAGACCAAAGCGCCTGCCTGGTGAAGCACTACGACGCCTGGTTCCGGTACGATGCCAACGCGACACTGGCCGATGCTGTGGATGATGAGAGCCACAAGGGACGCCTGAGCCTGAAGGGGCTCCGCGATGCCGTCGGTCGCGTCACCCCGCAGAACGGCCGCTGCGCGGACACGGATGTGGGCTGCCTGCTGGATGACAGCATCAAACGCGCACTGGGCAACTATGCGCTCAGACAGGCGAAGTAGAGCGCCAAGCCCCCCGGCCCGCCACGTCCAGCCCTGTCCCGCGTCAGAAAGCGCGCGGCGTCAGTCGCCCCTCAGGTTTGGCGACGATCTGGTGGTCATCCTCCCAATAGATCGCACCGGGCCTGCGTGTCCGGATTTCGCGGATGGGCACACCGGCCTCGGTCATGAGCCAGGCGAGGTATCGCAAGTCCGACACATACTCCTGCGCCTCAGGCTTCAGCCAGCAGAGGCTTTGCGCCGCCCAGCGATGCCATCCGCGGTCGCTCAGGACATAGGGCACGGGGATCCGCTCGACCCGCCAGCGGGTCGCCCAGTAGTCCCGTCGCAGCCAGGAGGGCTGGCCATTCAGCCTCACCCGGCGCATGGATTGAAAGATGCCTTCCTCGGCCGCGCAGTGGCGGTGCCGCCGCGCCGAAACAAATCGGAGATACATGTGTGTTCCGCGCGAGTGTCGGCCCGCGCGCCTTCCGTCAATTCGCAATGAGGGTTTGCGTCGCCGACCCGGGTCGGGTGGCGGTCAGGCCCCGGATGGGGGGCGGAAGGCAACCATGTGAAGTCGGAAGAACATCTCTGTCCCCTCAATTGACGGCGTCCGGGTATTGGGTCACGCTCGGCGACGCAAGATCAACCTTGAGGCGTGCCCGTGATCGTCACCACCTGTATCCGAGCCGCATCAGTAGTTGGCAGGATGCCCAGCCTACTCTTAGTGGCTGCGCTCAGTACCCTGCCCGCGCACGCGGGCGAGGTGGTCAACGACGCGCAGGTCCGGGCGTGCCTTTCGGATCACCCGGACAAACCAGAAGACTGTATCGGCGTTGTCCTTGCACCCTGTGCTCACCAAGCCGAGATAGGGCTGGGCAGAGCCTGCTATGCGAGACTCCGAAGGCGCTGGCTCGGTGAGATCAGGCATGTGGAAGCAACGGACCCCGATATCAAAGATCTCCGGCACAGTTTTCCAGATTGGTTTGGGCAGTACCTCCAAGGATGGTTCGACGCGCGGGAGCAGGTCTGTCTGGACCGCGTCCAAGAGATGTTCGCAGAACGGATCGCTAACATCACCGAGCTTCGCAACGCCTGTGTGCTCTGGCAGGCCGCGAACCGGTGGCATTTGGTCACCTCTGACCGAGAGGAACTGTTGGCCAAGCGGATGGAATTCGGTGCCGAGGTCGAGGCCCTTGAAGCTTGTTTGCTGGAATCTGGAGCCGCAGGCCGGGCCGGTCATTGCATTGATCTTTTCACCCCCGAGTGCCTCGGCCAACAGCCTAAACTGATCAAGAATTGCGAGACTATGGGCGCAATCGTCTGGGTAGAAACGGCGATTTCGGCGCTCGGAGCCAAGCGCTATGCGGATTTGCTGCTTGAAGCCGACGCGCGAGCAAATGCGTTGGACGCTGCGGACCTCGCCGACTGCCTCGCGGCAGGATCATGCTACCGGCGAGCTATTCAAGAGGCCACTATCGAAGCGTTTTTGGAGTTCGAACGTGCCCCGGAGGCTCAGTAACCCCGGAAGCCCTGTACCACCCAGATCGCGTAGCCGTAATCTCGACCCTTGTGGGTCGGGAAGGTTCCGGTCTCGATCTCTTGCGCGCTCTCGAACCGGGCGGCCATCTGGGCTGCGCTCTGCTCTGACAGGGTTGCGAGCACGATTACGCGCTCGTCTCCCACCTCAAGCGAGGAGACCAACTCATGGTGGTTCTGCGGATATCCGTCCGGGTTCCAGACCGCCACGCCCTCGAACCCGAAGCCGCCAAGGAACATGCACTCGCTGAGCCTGCGCCGGTCGTTGGACAGCAGCACCTCCGCCGCGTGCTCGTCCATGGCCGCCAGCACGGGGCCGCAGAAGGGCTCGCCCAGACGCATCTTCTTGTAAGGATCCGGCCCGCGCGGCATATCGAGCGGCATGGTGTGCCAGGCCCATGCGGCCCCATAAAGCGCGAGGGCACCCAAGGCCCCCACCGCCGCCTGCACCTGCAACCCGCGCGTCCACTTGTTCATCAACAGCCAGCGCGCCGCCAGCACCGACCCGGCCACATAAGCAGGAGCCGCCCAGTTCGGCTGCGCCCGCGTGTAGAAAGCCAGCGCCATGATCGCCAACAACAGCGGGAGGGTTTGCCACGCCAGAAGCCGCATCCGCCAGTCGTCGATCCAGTCACCCCGCTTCCAGAGTGCGGCCAGCATGGCCAAGAACCAGACCGGCCCGATCACGCCCAGTTGCGCGCCGACGAACTCGGCCAGCTTGTCGGGGTTGTAGCGGGCACCGGGCGGGGCCGCATCCTCGGCCACATGCGCCACCGTGTGGAAGGAGTTCGCCATCTGCCACCAGATGTTCGGCGCAAAGACCACTGTACCGGCTGCCAAAGCAATCAGAGTACCGGTCCAGTCTCGCTCCCTGGCTGAAAGGAGCCCATAGCCCAGCGCCGCCCCCGCAAAAGCGAGCGCCGTGTACTTGGCCAGCATTGCCGCCCCGATGGCAGCCCCCATCACGGCCCACCACGCGCGCTCGCCTCCTTCAGCGGCCCGGACCCACGCGTAGAGCGCCAGCGCCCAGCCAGCCATCATCACCGGGTCCGTGGTCATGATCATCGAGGACACGGTCACGCCAGGCGCCACCGTGAACCCCGCGGCGGCCCAGAAACCGATGCGCCGGTCGAAAAGCCGCGCACCCACCGCGTAGACCAGCCCGGCCGTAACCGCATGCGCCACCACTACGCCCAAACGGAGCCAGAACGTGGTGTCACCACCAATCGCAGTAGTCGCGTAGATCACCCAGCCGACCAGCGGCGGCTTGGAGAAATGCCCCCACGCAAGCTCATGCCCATAGGCCCAGTACTGCCCCTCGTCGAAATGAACGGGCACCCAGCCCATGGCATTGACGCCTAGCCGCAACGCGGCCACGGCCAGGATCACCACCGCCGTCCAAAGCCCCCACGGGGTCGTGTCGCGGGGCGCGGCCTTCTTGCGGCGCTGTTTGCTCGCTTTCTTGGGACTGCTCGTGCGGGCCATCATTGCTCCTTGGTCGCGGCCTCATACCGCGTGCCGTGCCCCCTACCAAGCACGATCCGCGGGCGTTATGTCAGGGGGCGAAGGAGAACCCCATGCGCACAGACCAGAACCCGGACCAGACCCCGACGCGATTGGCCGATTACACGCCTCCGGGCTGGTTGGTGGACCATGTGAAGCTGGTCTTCGACCTGGCACCCTCGGCGACACGGGTGCGCGCGGCGATCCGGTTCCGGCGGAATGCGGGAGACTCGGGCGGCGCGGATCTGGAACTGGACGGGCGCAAGCTGACTTTGGTCTCGACGGCGGTGGACGGCAGGGATGTGACCGCGGATTGTCTGGTGGACCGCGAGGGGCTCCGGTTGGCCGGACCCCTGCCCGACGAATTCCTGTGGGAATGCGAGACCGAGATCGACCCGGAGGCGAACACCGAACTGGAGGGCCTCTACCTCTCCAAGGGCATGTTCTGCACCCAGTGCGAGGCCGAGGGCTTCCGCAAGATCACCTATTTCCCCGACCGGCCCGACGTCATGGCGACCTATTCGGTGCGCATCGAGGCCCCCAGAAGCGTCGCGGTGCTGCTGA
>JBCDID010000006.1:0-21705 GCA_038749355.1 Pseudomonadota bacterium
GCCCTGCAAGAAGAGTTCCAGCGAGTACGTCCCGAACGCATGCATCGGCAAAACTACCCGTGTTTTCATTGTCTTAAGCACTTCGATCATCCCTGGAAGATCCAGCGTGAACGTCCCGTCCACCGGCGCCATGACCACGTCCAGACGACCGACCTCAGCGTATTGTTCCTCCGACAACACGTGGTGCAGGTGGCCCAAATGACCGATGCAGAGGTCCGCGACCTCGAAGACGAAGATGGAATTGCCGTTTTCCTCAGGCACGCCCCAGGCGCGGATGTGCGTGGTCACGTTGCGGATCGTGACGTCGCCAACGCGCAGGCGATGGTTGGCCGGGCCTTTGCCGTCATGGTTCCAACCCCTTAGAACATATGGGATTTCCGGGTCCGGATTGTCCGTGTAATGGGTCGAGTGGGCGTGGTTCATGGTCACCACATCGGGGCGGATCGGCGCTCCCTCCTTGGTCCGTCCGGCCGTGCCGAAGAAGTCGGTGGCGATGGTCACGCCCTCCTCCGTCTCGATGCGGAAGGTGGAGTGCGCGACATAGGTGATCGTGACCTCGCGGGGCTTTGTAGACACGAAATCCAACGATGCGACCTGCACGCCGACGTCCCGCTCGCGCATGTTCTCCACAAAGGCGTAACACGAACTGGCGAGTGCCTCGATCGGCATCGCGATGCACAGAGCGGCGAGGAGCAGGCGCATGGGGACCTCCGTTCTGGGTTGATTGGAGGGTAGCCCGATTCGCGCGTGGGTCACTTCAAATCGCGGTCACCTGCCGAACCATGTGCCGCAGAGCGTGCGGAGTTCGGCGCCCGTGCCGAGCTTGAAGCGGGCGATGCCGGGGATGTCCTCGGTGTTGAGCCCGCCGAGGTCCAGGGTCGCCACGCCTGCCGCTTTCAGCTTGCGAATTCCCTGCCATAGCAGGAGGTTATGAGCGGAGTCCGCGCGCCCGGCAGCAGAGGTCCAGCCCATGTGATAGGTCGCCTGGGTTCCGTGAACGAGGAACAGCATCGCCGCCTCGGGCCGCCCGTCCCGCTCCGCCGTGAGCACGCGCATGTCGCCGTTGGCCTGATGCCAGGCGGTGACCAGCGCAGGCGGCAAGGCATTGTAACGCTTGGCAGATTGCTGCTGGGTCTCCTCCTCCAGCAGCCACTGGAACGCCTCCGCCCGCCGGTCGGCGCGGGTCACGCGGAAGCCTGCTTTCTCCGCCACCACCAGCCGGTTGCGCCACTTCTGGTGCATGCGCGCACGGATCTCGGCCTCCGGTCGTGTGATGTCGAGGCGCGCCGTGCAATAGGGTGTCATGACGCGGGCGAGCCCTGCCGCGCGGAGGGTTGGCACGCCCTGCGCGCAATGGTCCGGCGTCGTGAAGAACCCCTTCAGGCGCCCGCCCTGCATGGATTTTCGAAGCATTCTCAGAGCGTTGGCACGTGTGTCCGCGTCCTCGGCATGCAGCCAGATCGGCCCCCGTGTGCAAACGAATGCATCCAGACAGCCGAGCAGGCGGCGGTGCACTACTTGCGCGAGGCCCAGGGTTTCCCGCCCACGCCGGATTTCCAGACGCAGGATGCGCGACCCGAGTGCCGCGCAGGCCTCGCCGTAAGCCCATGCCTGCTGCATGGCGGCAGCAGGCGCGAGCCGGTCCCAATCGCGGCGGGCGAGGCTGTCGGCGACGATTTCCATGTGCCCGTTAACGCAGGACTAACCTAATCGATGGTTAACTTTTCCGCGTTGATTTGGCCCTGCGGGCCACGCGGGGCGCTGCCCCGTACCCCGGGGTATTTCTGGCAAGATGAAGGGCAGAGTGGGCAGGCAAGTGCGAAAAGTCATGGGCGTACATGCCCCGGCGCCGCGGATCACCGGCACGGCCATCTGGCTGGCGGTGCAACATATCGGGTTGCCGTTGCTGGCCGTGCTGCTCGCCTTCGACGTCGTGGTCTGGTTCGTCTTCGAGCAGGTCTGGGGTGTCTGCGTCGGTGTTTGGTGCTGGTTCTGACGCTCCTCAGCAAGCGCGTTCAGTCGACCGGGTCCTCCACGAAGCCGTCAATGATCGGGCAGTCCGGGCGGTCATCGCCCTGGCAGGCCGTCACCAGCAGGTGCAACTCATCATGCAGCGCCTGCAGCTCGCGCATCTTGGATTGTAGATCCTCCAGCCGCTGTGTCGCGATGGCCTTCACATCCGCCGAGGACCGGTTTCGGTCCTCATAGAGCCCCAACAGCCCACGCGTGTCGTCCACCGAAAAACCAAACGCGCGCGCGCGCCGCACAAAGACCAGCTTGCGCAGTTCCGTGTCCGTGTACTGGCGATAGCCCGACCGAGACCGCCCCTGCGGCTCGACCAGCCCAATGTCCGCGTAGTACCGGACCGTCTTGATCGGAAGCCCGACCTTGCGGGCCGCTGCACCGATGTTCATCCGCGCCTCCGTCTTTTATTTTCAATATTTTACGACACGTGGATAGGTGCGGTCAAAGGGGTATCATAACTTGACGGTCATGGGCCGGGTCACATCCGCGAGACATTCCGCAGGCCCATTCTCACATACCCGCAAGGTCTCCGTGATCTCGAGTCCCCATGTGTCCGACCAGAGCCCGGGCATGAAGTGAAAGGTCATGTCGGGTTCCAGCTCCGTCTCGTCCTCCGGCCGGATGGAGAAGGTGCGCTCGCCCCAATCCGGCGGATAGGAAAGTCCGATCGGGTAACCGCAGCGGCCCTCGCGCTCAATCCCATGCTTCGCCAGAACATCGTAGAAGGCCAGTGCCACGTCGCCCGCCATATTGCCGGGGCGGGCCATTTCTATACCTGCCTCGATCCCTTCCAGCAGCGCATCCTGGGCGACCATGATGTCCCGCGGAGGGGCGCCAAGATAGATCGTCCGGCAGCAGGGAGCATGATAGCGGCGATAGACGCCCGCGATCTCGAAGAACGTGCCCGCCCCCGTCTCAAACGGTTTGTCATTCCAGGTCAGGTGCGCCGCGGTCGAGTCGATCCCCGAGGGCATCAGCGGGATGATTGCCGGGTAATCGCCGCCGAAGCTGATGCCCTCATGCTCCGCGCCGCGATACCCTGTCGCCGTGATCTCCGCCACCAGATCGCATTTGCGCAGGCCGGGCGCGATCATCTCGCTGGCCACCTCGTGCATGCGCTCGACGATCCTTGCGGCGCGGCGCATGAAGAGGAGTTCCGCCGGGGATTTCACGGCCCGGCACCAGTTGACCAGCGCTGTTGCGTCCACGGTCTCGCCGGGGATGGCCGCGGTGAGCACTGCGTGCGCGCGGGCGGAGTAGTAGTAGTTCTCCATCTCCACCCCGATGCGCCCGGCGGTCCAGCCACGCTCGGCCAGCACGCCCGCGAGGTGGTCCATGGGGTGACGCTCGATCGACATCACGTAGTGGTCCGGATAGGGCACGATATCGTCGGCGCCCAGGTAACACGTGCGCCCGGCACCGACTGCGTCCATAGCCCGGCCCCAGAAGACCGGGTCGCCCGTCCGGCCCACGATGACCGCCTGATGGACGTAGAAGCTCCACCCATCGTAGCCGGTCAGCCAGGCCATGTTGGACGGATCCACGGTGATCAGCGTGTCGATCCCGGCGGCCACCATGCGGGCGCGCACCCGGGCCAGCCGGTCGGCATACTCGGCGCGCGAGAAGGGAAGGTCGATATCGGTTTGCATGGGGACCAGTCCTGACGGGTCGTCCGCGATCCAGCGCGGAGCTGTCCCGGCAAAGACCGGGGACCTCTATCAGGGCAGCGTGATGTCCCGGGTCAAGGTAAAGCCACCATTGCACGGAATTCGCGCGCTGTCGCTTAGAACTTGTGCGAGAGCGTCAGGGAGCCGAACTGCGCGAACCCCTCCTGCCCGACAAACTCGGGCGAGCGGAAGACATGGGTGTAGGCCAGCTCCACATCTCCCCATTGCAACGCGAAGCCCGCCTGCAGGTCGGCAACGAACCGGTAGGGCTCGACCGAGGCGCTGTCGCGGAACGAGTTGCCCTCGAGAAAAATGTTGCGCCCGACGATCCGCCCGTCGAGCCCGGCATAGACATACCAGCCGAGCCCGTCGATCGGGTCAAAGAACCCGGGGCTCGCCAGCGCAGGCCGAATGCGCGGCGGCCCGTAATTGTCGCGCAACTGGTCGCCGACGCGGAAGGTGAGCCCCGAGGACAGGGACGTATCCACATTGCCGAGCGCGAACGAGTAGCTGGGCAGCACGTCGAACTCCAGATCTAGCGGCAGGTCCGCCTTGTAGCCGAACCGGTACTTGCGCTCGTAAAGCAGCCGCACCCCAGGTTCGTTCTTCAACTGGAAGTCCCAGCCGCGCGGGTCATCGAAATTGCCGATATCGTGGACCACGCGTTGGATGTCGTCGGCCTGCGCCAGCTCGCCGACGACGCCGAGGTCCAGCGCCCAGGTATCCAGCCGGTCGCCCCGGTCCGCCGAAATCCCCACGGAGACGTAAGAAAACCCGGCATAGGGGCGGTCATCCGCATCGGGCGGGCGGAAGGTGATCTCGACAGGCGTGTAGATGTTCTGGCCCAGCGCAAAGGTGCCGTACCAGTCGGTCGCATCGGTCAGCCAGTTCAGGTTGCGCCGGGCGAAACGGCCGATCCAGGGCAGCTCGTTGCGGGCGGTGACGAAGGTCAGGCGGATGCCATTGGTGTAGTTCTCGTCCGTGCCGCCGAAGATGTCGTTCTCGAAGGTCAGCGACACGCTGCCGCCGTCCGAGACCGCATGGGGCGGGCGTTCCTCGCGCGCCTCCTGCGCGACGGCAGGGGTCACCAAAAGGCAGATGGCAATGGCTCTAATCAGATGCACTTCGGATCCCGTTCAATTCATGCGTAAGCATACTCCGCACGGGGCCAGGCACACAATCCGGCGCGACAAAACTCAATTTAGAACGATTCTTGATTTTCCGCGTCCTTTACGCCACATAAGGCTCAGTCATCTAAGAGGCGCTCCCATGTTCATTCAGACCGAAGCCACCCCAAACCCTGCGACCCTGAAATTCCTGCCTGGCGAGGCAGTGATGCAGACGGGCTCGGCGGATTTCCCGTCCGCCACGGCGGCGGAGGTCTCCCCGCTTGCCTCGCGCATCTTCGCGGTGGACGGCGTGGTGGGCGTGTTCCTGGGGCCGGACTTCGTGTCCGTATCCAAGAACGACACGGTGGACTGGGCGCACATCAAGCCGGCGATCCTGGGTGCCGTGATGGAGCACTACCAGTCCGGCGCGCCTGTGATCGCGGGCGACACGGCGCCGGCCGCCGACGGACATGCCGATCACGACGGCCCGGATGGCGAGATCGTCGGCCAGATCAAGGAACTCCTCGACACCCGCGTCCGGCCCGCCGTGGCACAGGATGGCGGCGACATCACCTTCCACGGCTTTGACCGCGGCGTGGTCTACCTGACCATGCGCGGGGCCTGCGCGGGCTGCCCGTCCTCGACCATGACGCTGAAGCACGGGATCGAGAACCTCTTGCGCCACTACATCCCCGAGGTGACCGAGGTCCGCCCCGTCGGCCTCGAGATCTGAGCCCCATGCATTCCGGGCGCTGCTATTGCGGCGCGGTGACGCTGACGATCACGGCTGAGCCCGAGACGGTGACCTATTGCCATTGCGCCGATTGCCGCCGCGTGACCGGGGCGCCGGTTGCGGCCTTTGTCGCGTTTCCGGTGGCGGGCGTGGCGGTCTCCCCGGATCCGGGCGAGGTCTCTGCCGTGGTGGGCGTTTCCCGCCGGTTCTGCCGGATCTGCGGATCGCCACTGACCGCGACCTTCGATTACCTGCCCGGCCAGATCTACGTGCCCTTGGGCGTGCTGGACAACCCGGAGGCGTTCCCGCCCGAGATGCACGCCCATGCCGAACGCTGCCTGCCCTGGCTGAAGATCGACTACGCTTTGCCGAGATCCGAGGGCAGCGCGCGGGATGACCTCAATGCGGCAGGGAACCGGTGATCCTCGGCATCGACACGTCGGCGGGCCAGTGCGCGGTTGCCCTGGTCGGAGACTGGGTCTGGGCCCGGTCCGAGGCCATGCAGCGCGGGCACGCCGAAGCCCTGTTCCCGATGATTGAGGCGGTGCTGGCCGAGGCCGGGGTGGGCTACGCGGACCTGACCAGGGTTGGCGTCTGCACCGGGCCGGGCTCCTTCACGGGCATTCGGGTCGGGGTGGCGGCGGCGCGCGGGCTGGCGCTCGGCTGCGGGATCCCGGCGATCGGCATCACGCGGTTCGAAGCACTGGCCGATCCCGGTCTTATGGAAGAGTCCATTGCCCTGCCCGGCCGCGCCGGGACGAGTTATGTACAAAACTTCGCGCGCGGTCTCGCCACGGGCGAACCCCGTATGGCAGACGGCACCGGCGAGGACCGGCTGGCAAACCCGGAAGTGATCGCCCGGCTCGCCGCGGACCGTGTGCCCGGCCTGCCCCCGGCACCACTCTATCTGCGCGGCGCGGACGCGGCCCCGCCGCGCGACGCCCCGCCGGTGATGCTCGATTGAAGGTGCGCCGCGTCACACCCGATCAGGCCGGGGCCAGGCGATTGGCGGATCTGGAACTGGCCGCCTTTCCTGACCGGACCACAACCCGCGCCCCCGAGGACTTCATCTGGTTTGCGAACCGACCCGACGCCTTGGTACTGGCGGATGAGGACCTCTCACGCGGTTTCCTTCTGATCCAGTTCGCAGCCGGTGAGGGAGAGATCCACGACATCGGCGTCCACCCGGATGTCCGCCGCAACGGCTTAGGGCGCGCACTCGTTCAAGAAGCCATCGAGACCGCCCGGCAGCATGAAGCGACACAGCTGTTTCTGGAGGTCGGGGTGCACAACACCCCGGCATTGGCGCTTTATGCTGCCACTGGATTTTTGGAGGTCGGTCGCAGGAAAGGTTACTACCTCTTGCCCGAAGGCACACGCTCAGACGCCCTGATCATGTCGATACCGGTCCCGCGCGCCGCGTAGGGTGCATCCAAAGCGTGCTCGCACGCGTGATGCACCACCGGGTCCCGCAGGGACAAAAAGGCAAACCGCGTCCCGAAGGGACAAAATGAACTGCGGGTCCCGCAGGGACAATCAGAACCACTGGCCGGGCTCGAGCATCCCCTCTTCCATCAGCTCAGCCGAGGTCCAGCCAAATGGCGCCGTCCCGCGCCATTCCAGCTTCGCGCGGAGCGGACCGAAGTTCGGATGCGCCATGATCCTCCGCGTGCGGCGCAGGCTCATCACGGCCCCGGTCGGGCTGTTGTGCCAGGGACAGGAGACTGAGGCATAGTGCTCGTCCTCGAATGTCATGTCCTCACCCATATGGATCCCGCGTGTTGCCTTGAAGAGCACGGTACGCCCGATCTGTTCCATCCCCCTGGGCAACATCTCGTGAAACCGCCAGCCGAGCCCACCATAGACCTTGAGCTGCTGGTTCCCCTTGGGAAACGCATGGTAGCCCTCGTGGTCGATCCAGAGATCGGCCTTCGTGGGACAGGTCTCTGCACCCGGCAGATCATGCGCGTAAAGATCAAGCGCATAGGCGAACAGGCTCTGCCGCCGCTCATCCGTCAGAAACGCCGTGAGGTCGGCCAGTGCCCGGGTCTCGCAGAACGGGTAGAACAGGAACTCGCCAGCCCAAAGCCACGTGACCCAGCGCCCATCGAGCGCGTCGATGAGCAGGTTCATCTGGTCGGCCAGCCCGCGTTCGGCGGGGCGTTCCTCGATGGTCACGACAGGGCAGTCGACCTCAGCCGCATCCACCCCCGCACCGAGGTCAATCACCGCCGAGGCACCCCTCGCCGCAAGCCAGCGCGCGGACTCGGTTGCATGCAGAACCTGTTCGCTGAGAACCACGGCCACCACGCCGCCCGGCAGATCCGGTACGCTTCTTGCAAACTCCGCAACACTCGCACGTCTCATCGCGTTGCCTCTTCTAGGCTTTCGCACCATCTGACCTATCTGCATTGTGCAGTAAAGTGTTCAAAGAAAGTGGATTGTCCATGAACACCACCCGGCGTAAGTTCCGCGCCATGAGACACGCGCCCCGCATATGCATGAACATCGCCGACAGGCAACGCCTGCCCTGGCGGTTCTTTGCGTGCAGGGCCGGGATGGTTCGGACGGGCTGAGGCGGACACGCCCCCTCGCCCCCCGAACACGTACCTGAAAAGTGAGAACGCCATGACAGCCGACAACGCACCTAAAACGTTATACGACAAGATCTGGGATGCCCATGTGACGCACGAGGCCGAGGACGGCACGTGTCTCTTGTACATTGACCGGCATCTTGTGCACGAGGTGACGTCTCCTCAGGCGTTCGAGGGTCTGCGCATGTCGGGCCGCAAGGTGCGCGTGCCGCAGGCGACCATCGCCACGCCCGACCATAACGTAGCCACGACGCTCGACCGGGCCGAGGGCATCAAGGAAGAAGAGAGCCGCATTCAGGTCGAGGCGCTACGCCAGAACTGCGAGGACTTCGGTATCGAGCTTTTCGACGTCGACGACATCCGCCAGGGCATCGTCCACATCGTCGGCCCCGAGCAGGGCATCACCCAGCCGGGCATGACCATCGTCTGCGGCGACAGCCATACCGCGACCCACGGTGCATTCGGCGCGCTCGCTCACGGCATCGGAACCTCCGAGGTCGAGCACGTGCTGGCGACCCAGACGCTCGTCCAGAAGAAGTCCAAGAACATGAAGGTCGAGATCACCGGCGCGCTGGCGCCTGGTGTGACAGCCAAGGACATCACCCTGACCGTGATCGGCAAGACCGGCACCGCGGGCGGCACCGGTCACGTCATCGAATATTGCGGCGAGGCGATCCGCAACCTGACCATGGAAGGGCGCATGACCGTCTGCAATATGGCGATCGAGGGCGGAGCACGCGCAGGTCTGGTGGCGCCTGACGAGAAGACTTTCGAATACCTCAAGGGCCGCCCGCGCGCGCCGAAGCCCGAGCACTGGGACATGGCCGTGGCTTACTGGAAGACGCTCTTCACCGATGAGGGCGCGCATTTCGACAAGGTCGTGACCATCCGAGGCGAGGACATTGCCCCCGTCGTCACTTGGGGGACGAGCCCCGAGGACGTGCTGCCCATCACTTCCGCCGTGCCCGCCCCCGAGGATTTCGAAGGCGGCAAGATCGACGCAGTGCGCCGCTCGCTGGAGTATATGGGGCTGGAACCCGGCACCCAGCTGCAGGACGTGGACATCGACACCGTGTTCATCGGCTCCTGCACCAATGGCCGGATCGAGGACCTGCGTGAAGTTGCCAAGATCATGGAAGGCCGCCGCGTCAAGGACGGGATCCGCGCGATGATCGTGCCGGGCTCAGGGCTCGTGCGGGCGCAGGCGGAAAAGGAAGGGCTGTTGGAAAAGCTGTCCGACGCGGGCTTTGATTTCCGGCTCGCCGGGTGCTCCATGTGCCTTGCCATGAACCCGGATCAGCTGGTCTCGGGCGAGCGCTGTGCCTCCACCTCCAACCGCAACTTCATGGGCCGTCAGGGACCGGGTGGGCGGACGCACCTGGTCTCCCCGGCCATGGCGGCAGCAGCGGCCGTCACGGGCCGACTTACAGATGTCAGGGAATTGACCTGATCAGGCAAACTGCATCCCGGGACTGACGTCCCGAGATACGCCTCTACGGCATGCTCGCCCGTTCGGGCTGCGCGTGCCGGTTGGCGCCCGGGGGGGACCGCATGCGCTTTCTGCCAAAGATATTTCGTGCGGCGGTCAAGTCCGGGTCCCTGGAGTTGCGCGGACCCGGTGGGTTTTCCGAGACATACGGCGATGGCAGCAGTCCCCATGTGGCTGTCCGTGTGACGGACCCGGGGCTGGACTGGAAGATCTTCCTCAATCCCGAACTCAAGGCCGCCGAGGCCTATATGGAGGGCGGACTGGAGGTAGAGGAAGGCTCCATCCACGACTTCATCCTGCTGTTCTTCCAGAACAAGAAACACTTCGATCTGACACCCTCACAGATCTTCTGGCGCGGGCTGGCGCGGAAGTTCCGCCGATCGATGCAGCACAACCCGATTGCCCGCGCGCGGGCCAATGCGGCGCATCACTACAATGCCGGGAATGACTTCTACCGGCTGTGGCTCGACCCGGACATGCAGTATTCCTGCGGGTACTGGGAGGATAATGTCGCGACGCTGGAGGACGCGCAGACGGCCAAGAAGCGCCATATCGCGGCCAAGCTGGCTTTAGAGCCGGGGCAGAGGGTGCTGGATATCGGGTGCGGCTGGGGTGGGATGGCTCTGTATCTCGCCTCCGTCGCGGATGTCTCGGTGGTCGGGGTGACGCTGTCCGAGGAACAGTTGGCTATCGCCAGCAGGCGCGCCGAGATCCTCGGCCTCGCCGACCGGGTCGAGTTCCGTCTGCAGGACTATCGCGAGGTGCCGGAGGTCTTCGACCGCGTCGTCTCCGTCGGTATGGCCGAGCATGTGGGCGTCGCGCACCTGACCGAGTATTTCCTGAACGTCCGCGACCGGATGGGGCCAGACGGCGTGGCGCTGATCCATGCGATCTCGTCCAAGGCGCCGCCTGGTGTCACTGGCCCCTTCATCCGCAAGTACATCTTCCCGGGCGGCTATGCGCCTTCGCTCTCCGAGACCTTCGAGGCCGTCGAGAAGTCGGGTCTTTGGACGCTCGACTGCGAGATCTGGCGGGTGCACTACGCGAAAACGCTGGAGGAATGGCGCAACCGGTTCGCCGCTGTCCGGGACACCGCAGTGGACCTGTATGACGAACGGTTTGCGCGGATGTGGGAGATCTACCTGTCCTCTTGCGAATGCGTGTTCTCCCATGGGGCGTCCATGGTGTTCCAGATCCAGTTGGGGCGGGAGCGTGACGGGGTGCCCCTGACACGGGATTATCTGGTGGCGGAGAAGGTGCGTCTGGCGGAGCGCGAGGCGGAGGTTCTGCCTGCGATCCTCGCATCCACGAGCGAAGCGATGACAAGCTGAGCGCCGCGTAGGGTGCATCCAAAGCCTGCTTGCAGGCGTGATGCACCGGAGCCTGTAGGGCTTAGGCCCGCACAGGCAATCGCGCCACTACGAATACATGCACTGCCGAGATCAGCACCACGGCCACGGTCATCCACAGGACTTGCCCCGTGAACTGGACACCCTGATCGATCGCCCAGCCCGTGATCCCCGGCCCGATGGCAGAGCCCACAACCATGAACGCCTGTGCCACGGCCTTGACCGCGCCGATATGGCGTGTGCCGTAGATCTCGGCCCAGAAGGTCCCCCAGAGCGCGTGCGCAATCCCGGTCGTCGCCCCGGCCAGCGCCAGCGCCGCCCCCCAGGACCAGATGCCCTCGAACGGGCCGATCAGCAGGACGCCCGCGCCGAGCGGCAGCAGAAACACCGGCAACAGACGATCCGGCCCCACCCGATCCACCAGAACCCCCGCGATCAGGGACACAACCACCGTTACCACGGCATAGGCCGGATAAAGCGCGGTCATGCCGACCTTGGTCCAGCCCATGTCGCCCGCGATGTGAGCCACCTGGAAGAAGATCACCGTCCCGATGAAGCTGTTGGCCATGATGCCGGGGACCAGTAGCCAGAAGAGCGGATGGGCCAGCACCTGCCGCCGGGTCCAGTGCCGCCCGTCGCGCCCCGGGGCCTGGGTCGCGGGATCGGGATTCCGGGGGCTGCGCTCGTCCCGGGCGAGCCATGCCACAAAGGGCGCGAAGCCCGCCAGCATCACGAAGGCTGCGACCAGCCAGACATTGCGCCAACCGATGTAAGGTTCAGCCAGGGCGGCAAGCCCGGGCAAAGCGGCCTCGCCGATGGAGTAGCCCAGTCCGGCAATCGCCACCGCCCGCCCCCGGTGTACCCGGAACCAGCGGGCCATGGCCGTGATGCCAAGATGGCTGATCATGCCCTGCCCGCAGAACCGCAGCCCGAAGATGAGGAACCCGAGGACCCACGGGCTCTGGTTCAGGCTCATGCCTATGGCGATGGCCGCGAAGCCCGCGAAGATCAGCCAGGCGAGGCGCGCGACCCGGATCTCGTCGGCAAAGCGCCCGGCCCAGACCACCGCCGCCGCCGAGGACAGCGTGGCGCACATGTAGATCAGACCCCAGTCGCCATCCGTCAGCCCGTAATCGGCCATGATCCGGTCCGCGAAGATGGCGATGAAATAGGTCTGCCCGAAGGACGAGGCCAGCGTCAGCAGGAGCCCCGTCCCGAGCCAGCGCGCATTCTGTTGGAGGAAGCTGCGGTCCATGCCTCCCCTTAGGCGGGAAGGCTGAGGCGCACCAGTGAATTCGCGTTAGTCGATCACGATGCGGACTTGCGGGCGGAAGAGGAGCTTGCCGCCACGGTGGCGATGTCCATGCACAAAGCCCTTCCGCCCGTGATAGTGTCGCCCGAAGCCACGGTGAAAGTGGCCCCTGCCAAAGTGACGCCGCCCAAGGCGCAGGCCAAAGCGGCCGGCGCGGCGCTTGCGGAAGGTCTTGCGGTGACCGAATTTCCTGAAACCAACTTGCTCCAAAGGCAGGCTCTGGCTGGCTTGCGCCGTGATGTGAGCAGCACCCGCCTGAGCAGGGGCTGGTGACAAGGCTCCGAGAGCGAGAACGGCGCCCAGCGTGAACGCTGCGATCGAGGTCTGCGTCTTCATGTCTGTCACTCCTTCTCTGTCGGTATGCGTCTTTCGTCACGTGACCGGAGCGCCGGAACGGGCGTGGGCGCGTCTGACGTTCCTTGTTCGTGTTCAATATGTTGGGGCGGCGGGCGCCGAGGAAAACCGACGGGAGATCACTCCCTGGTCAGTTCAGTGTGAGCTTGCCTTGGAAGGGCGGCCATGGGAGCGTGGCTCTATGGGAGCTTGGGGCACCGGCATCTACCAGAACGACACCGCCGCAGACCTGAAGGCGGACTTCAAGGATTGGGCGGGACTCGGCTGGCCGCCCGAGGATCTGGCCCGTGGGCTGGTCGCGCATGTTCAGCTCGATTGGGATGCACCCATCGAAGAGGCCGATGACAGCGGAGCCTGGATCGCGCTCGCCGATCTCTTCCACCGATACGCATTGGATCATGCGCCGTTGTTCGCCCGGGCACGGACGCTGATCGAAGACGGCACCGATCTTGCGCTGAACCAGGCGCAGGAGATGAGCGCCGCGGACCTCAAGCGCCGGGGCAAGGTGTTGGACGAGGCGTTGGCGCGCTGGGCGAAGCCGCATCCGAAGCCGCGCAAGGCGAAACTGCTGAAACCCGAGCCGCTGCTGTTTCAGACCGGAGACCTGGTGGGCTACCGAACCATGGCGCACTCGGCCCGGGTCGAGCCGCTCGGCCAGACCATGGCGGAGAACTATTCCTGGGAGCCGGACGGGTATGGTGCCTTTGTCGTGCTGTCTACGGCACAGGTCTTCCACGGCATGTTCGCCCGCTATTTCATCGCGCCGCTCTTGTGTTTCGACAAGGACCCGCTGAACCTGCCATTGCTCGAGATCTGCTATTTCATCACAGAGGTCTCAATCCCCTTCAAACACTTCCGGCCCCTTGGTCAGTGGTCGACGTTCACCAAGAAGGACCTTGCCTCCATCGAGGCCGAGAAGCTCGCCAGCTACGATCTGGACGAGGACGCCGTAGCCCGGCTGTTTCCCGAGATCCTGACCGAGCCCGTCCACTACCAGACCGGCACGTTCGGGTGTCTCAGTATGGATTACAGTCCCTGGGGCGACACGGTGCGCGCCTCCATATGGGGCGAGCCAGAGGACAACTTCGGCAGCATCCTCGCGCCAAGCTGACACGACGGGCGGCGGCGGGGTTGCACCCTCGGGCGCCGCGTGGTTTATCGGGACCCAGCCAAGGAGATCCGAGCATGGACAAGTTCACCACCCTGACAGGCGTTGCAGCGCCCATGGACATGATCAATGTCGACACGGACATGATTATTCCCAAGCAGTTCCTGAAGACAATCAAGCGGTCGGGGCTCGGCATTCACGCGTTCTCGGAGATGCGGTATAATGAAGATGGGTCCGAGAACCCGGACTTTGTGCTGAACAAGCCGGCCTATCGGGATGCGACGATCCTGGTGGCGGGTGACAACTTCGGCTGCGGATCCAGCCGCGAGCACGCGCCCTGGGCAATCCTGGATCAGGGGATCCGTTGTGTGATCTCCACCAGTTTCGCCGACATCTTCTACAACAATTGCTTCAAGAACGGGATCCTTCCCATCAAGGTCAGTCCCGAAGAATTGGAGAAGCTGATGGATGACGCGGGCCGGGGTGCGAATGCGACAATGACCGTGGATCTGGCGGCGCAGACGATCCAGGGACCGGATGGTGGCTCCATCTCTTTCGAGATCGACCCGCACCGCAAGCATTGTCTGCTGAACGGGCTCGACGATATCGGGCAGAGCCTCGAAAAGGCCGACGCCATCGCTGCGCATGAGGCCAAGCGCGATTCCGCGACCCCGTGGCTGAACGCGGCCAACTGAGATTCGACGATCAAGCGGCCATGTCCCTCGGGCGCACGGACGATTGCGCATGGTCTGGTGGGCTTGGGGATGCGCCCTGCGGGACAGCTCGGCTGACGCCTCGCCTGCCGGCTGCGCGGTCAGATGGCCGCTGTTGCCGCCCGTGGCACTGATGCGCACTTGCCTAGACCTCGACGCCTCTGGCACTGTTGGCGGCGCTCCGCAGCAGCCGTGGCGCCAAGTCAGGTAGCGGTTGCGCCGAGCGCTTAACCGGCCATTAACCTCAATCGCGGAGTTACGTGTCAGGGGGCACAGATCTTTCGAATTTTAGTCAACTTGATCGCAGTCTTCCTGCTGGGCGCGGCCACCGCTGGGGCAGATCCGATGCAACTTCAGAAGCCCGGGAAGGCTGTGCGGGTCACGAGTTTCAATGCCTCGCTGGCGCGCAAGGGTGCGGGCGTTCTGATCCACGATATCGCCAAGCGAGACGCACAGGTGCTCGCGGTCGTCGAGATTCTGCAACATGTGCGTCCCGACATCATCCTGATCAACGAATTGGACCACGATCCGGCAGGGGCGGCCATGCACGCCTTCGCGGATCTTCTGTCAGAAGGTGTGGCGGAGCTCGAAGGTCTGGACCTGCCGCACCGCTTCACGGCACGCGTGAACACGGGCGTGCCCTCGGGCTTCGACCTCGACAAGGACGGGCGCCGCGCGGGCCCGCGCGATGCCTGGGGCTACGGGCGCTTTCCCGGCCAGTACGGCATGGCGATCCTGTCGCGGTTTCCTCTGGGGGCCGCGCGCACGTTCCAGAAGCTGACATGGGCCAGCATCCCGTGGGCCGAGGCGCCCCAAAACCCTGACGGCACGCCCTACTACGCCGCCGAGTCATGGAACCGGATGCCGCTCTCTTCCAAGAGCCACTGGGATGTGGCCGTCACCCTGCCTGATGGGCGCGTGCTGCACCTGCTGGCCTCGCATCCCACGCCGCCGGTCTTCGACGGGCCCGAGGATCGCAACGGGCTGCGCAATGCCGCCGAGATCCGGTTCTGGGTGGATTATCTCGACAACGCCGGTTGGGTTGCGGACGACGACGGAGAGATCGGTGGCCTGCCGGAGGCGGCGGATTTCGTGCTCCTCGGCGATCTCAACAACGACCCGGAGAAAGGCGATGGCAAGAACCCCGCACTGCATGCGCTGCTTTCGCACCAGCGCGTTCAGGACCCGGCACCCACCAGCCCCGGTGCCGCCCATGCCGGAGCGCCCGGCGACACGGCGGACTGGCCCGAGACGGATGGTCCGGGTAACCTCCGCGTCGACTATGTCTTACCCTCCACCGGGCTGACGGTTCTGGGTTCCGGTGTGTTCTGGCCCGAACCGGACGATCCGCTGGCCCGGCTGGTGGGCATGTCCGGCGACCGACGGATCAGTTCCGATCACCGCCTCGTATGGGTCGACCTGGGAGTTGCCGAATGACCGATCCTTTGCTGCAGACCGATCTCTATACCCTGGTCAAGGGCCGCCATGGCCATTTCCTGACGAACCCGCAGGACGTCTATATGGGCCGGTCGATCCTGAACTATGGCGAGTTCTCCGAGGCCGAGTGGCAATTGCTAGATCAGATCACGCTGCCGGGCATGTCCGTGGTCGAGGCCGGGGCTAATATGGGCACGCTGACCGTGCCGCTGGCCAACAAGCTCGGGCGCAAGGGCATGCTCTATGCGTTCGAGCCGCAGATCGCGATCTTCCAGTTGCTCTGCGCCAATCTCGCGCTCAACGATCTCGTCAACGTGCAGGCCTTCAATGCGGGCTGCGGTGAGCAGCCGGAATGGCTGCCAATCATCCGCCTCGATCCGGCCAAGCAGCGCAACTTCGGCGGGATCGGTCTTGAGCACCTGACGCGCGAGACCAATACACGGGTACGCATCGAGGCGCTGGACGACGCGCTCGACATGCCTGCGCTGCATCTGATCAAGGCAGATGTGGAGGGCATGGAAGTGCCCGTCCTGAAAGGTGCGGCGGGCCTGATCGGCAAGCACCGCCCTCTGCTCTATCTCGAGGCCTCCAAAGAGCACGCCCCCGAGATCATCTCCCACGTGCTCGGTCTCGACTACGAGATGTGGTGGCATCTGCCGCCCATGTTCAACCCGCAGAACTTCTTCGGCAAGGCCGAGAACCTCTATGGCCGGATCACTTCCAAGAATGTGGTCTGCGCGCCTGTCGAGCGGAAGTTCACCGTCAAAGGGTTGCGCAAGGTGACGGGGCCCGAGGATCATCCGTCGAACTGGGGTCGCTGAGCGCCCCCGCGCTCCCTGGCGCCGTCGCGCGGTCTGTGATGGGGCACTTGGCCCACCCACCCCGCGCGGGGGCGCTCAGCCGCTGTCGGGGAAACAGATCGGGCAATCCTCGCGTTTCGAGAGCCGGATCGTCCGGCTTTCTCCCGTCAGCGCGTCATAGAGCAGAAGCCGCCCGTCCAGTGGTTCACCCGCGCCCGTGATGAGCTTCAGGGCCTCCGCCGCCTGCATGGCGCCCATGATCCCGGCAATGGCGCCCAGGACGCCCGCCTCCGAGCAGGGTGCGACGGTGCCCGGCGGCGGAGCCTCGGGGAAGAGGCACTGGTAGCATGGGCCGCCCAGCCAGGGCCGGAAGACGGACAACTGCCCCTCCCACCGTCCCAGCGCGGCCGAGACCAGCGGTCTCCGCAGCCGCGAACAGGTGGCGTTCACCAGATACCGCGTCTCGAAATTGTCGCAGCCATCCAGCACGATGTCATAGGCGCCGATGATCTCGTCCGCGTTCTCTGCGGTCAGCCGGGTCCGGTGCTGCACGACCTGGACATGCGGGTTGATGTTCGAGATCGTGGCGGCAGCACTCTCGGTCTTGGGCATGCCAACAGCACCCGTCACGTGCAGGACCTGGCGTTGCAGGTTCGACAGCGACACCGCGTCATCGTCACGACCCCGAGCGTCCCGACCCCTGCTGCCGCCAGATAGAGCAGCGCGGGCGAACCCAGCCCACCTGCCCCGATCACCAGCACGCGCGCCGCCTTCAGCTTCTGCTGCCCCGGTCCTCCGACCTCGTGCAGGACCAGATGCCTTGCATAGCGCTCCAACTCGTCCGGTGAAAATGCCATGGGGTTGCCTCCTGCCCCCGATTAACCGACCGTCAGGGCAACGTAAATCCACGAGGAGACACCGATGCAATTCATGGTCATCGAAACCTTCCAGAACGACGATATGTTGCCGATCTATGCCCATATCAGGGATCACGGGCGGCAGCTGCCCGATGGGCTGCGCTTCGTGAACAGCTGGATCGAACCGGGCTTCCGGCGCTGTTTCCAGATCATGGAATGCGACGATGCCCGGCTGCTGCAGGAATGGGTGCTGGGGTTTCACGGCCTTGGTGCGCGGTTCGAGATCGTGCCCGTGGTGCCGTCCGCCGAGACCCGGGAGGTCGTGGCGCCGTTCCTTCCATCGTGAGAGGCCTTACCCGAGAACTGAAAGAGACCCGTTCAGGCGGCTGATGTCCATGCCGGCGGTGGCCTTGTAGCGGGCGGCGATTTCCTCGAGCTCGGCCTGGGTGATCACGTCTTCCAACCGGGCAAAGCCGTCGGGCGCGCGTTCCTCCACGATGTCGAGCACCTTGTCCGGCCCATCGCCCCGGTTCGCCAGCACGATGGCGGACGTGACGGGACGCCGCTCGGCCTCGTAGGCCGCCAGCGCCGCCGGGCTCGCCCCCCGGTCACGGATCTCGCGCGCCAGCACACGCGCATCCAGAATGGCCTGGCTCGCGCCGTTCGATCCGATCGGATACATCGGGTGGGCGGCATCCCCCATCAGCGTCATCGGCCCATGGGTCCAGCGCGGCAGGGGATCGCGGTCGACCATGGGCCACTCGTAGATCGCATCCGCACCCCGGATCAGGGCGGGCACATCCAGCCAGTCGAAGGTCCAGTTGCCGAAGGGGGGCAGCAGGTCCTCCGCCTTGCCGGGCCGGTTCCAGTCCTCGCGGGCCCATACATGGTCTTCGGGAAACATCCGGTCGGCGATCCAGTTGACCAGCACGCGGCCGCCGTCCCGGGCGATGGGATAGCAAACGAACTTCAGCGCCTTGCATCCCGCCATGGCCATGCTGCGCCCGGTGAGGAACGACGGCGCCCAGCTGGTCCCGCGCCACATGAGCACGCGGTTCCAGAGCGGTGGGCCATCGTCCGGGTAGAGCTTCGCGCGGGCAGCGGAGTGGATCCCGTCGGCTGCGATCATGACGTCGCCAAAAACGGTCTCTCCGGAAGAGAGGGTGATCCCGATACCGTCCACACCGTCCGTCCAGCCAACCACTCCCGCGCCAAGGCGCACCGAATCCGGACCAAGACGTTCGCGCACCGCGTCCAGCAACAGCATCTGCAAATGCCCGCGATGGATGGAGAATTGCGGCCAGCGATAGCCCGCCTCCACCCCACGCTCCTCCCGCCAAATCTGGGCGCCATGGGTGGAGAAATAGCCAACCTCAGCTATCCGGATGCCAATCCGATCAAGGGCGGGCAACAGGCTCAGCGCCTCCAGTTCCTTGACTGCGTGCGGCTGGATATTGATGCCGACGCCAAGCGGGCGGATATCCGCGACCTGTTCGAACACGCGACATGGCACGCCGACCTGATGCAGGCTCAGAGCCAGAGCCAACCCGCCGATACCACCACCTGCGATGAGTACCGCCATCCCACCCCCCGGCTGGCAGTGGCGCGCAAGGGTTGTCCCTGGCGCCAACGGCGCGCGCAGCCCGGATGGGCGAGCACGCCAGGTACCGTGTCTGAGCGGACGAAGTCCGCGAAGTCCGTTAGCTTCGCATGCCCCGGAACAGCAGGTCCAGCAGATCCTCGAGCTCCGGCATTATGGTCGCAGGATCGCGCCAGCGCGCAAGCGTCATGGGCATCCAGAACATCTTCAGCGCATTCAGAAGCGTCGCTGACGTCCGCTCACAGTCACAATCGCGGAGCGTTCCCGCCGCAACCCCGCGCTGGATTTCGCGGGCGACAAGCGCGCGTTTCCAGGCGATATGGGAGTCCAGCAACTCCAGCCCCTGCTCGTCCTCGCACAGGAACTCCGCAAGCTCGACGATCTTGGGGTTGCGATCGAGTTCCTCGACGATGTGCCGAATGCCAGTGTCCAGGAACCGCCGGATCCGTTCCTCAGCCGAGCCGCCAGGGATCACGAACTCCGCCTCCATCGCCGCCTCGGCCTGGGCGAAATACTGCGCGACGGCTGCCAGCCCGATGGCCTGCTTGTTGCGGTAATACCGATAGAGGTTGCCCGCCGACATGCCGCAGCATTTGGCGATATCGCCGATATTGGTCTTGTTGAACCCGTAATGGCAGAACAATTCGCGCGCGTGACGCAGGATCTCCTCGCGCACCGCGTCGGCTTGGTTCTCGGCTGTCTTTGCGCTCGCTTCCATGGCTCGCCTTACTCTACCCCGAAAAAGTATGTCAGTTTAACGCGCAAAAAGGAATCGTCTGCGAACGCGCCCGCTTGCGTCGTCCGGTCGAGCCCGAAGAAGGCTTGGCCCTCCACCCCCAGAGTCCAGTCATCATCGATCCGCCGGTCGGCCTCCAACCTCAGCGAGGTCGAGCCATCCCTCGTATCCAGACCTCCGGTCAGCAGGATCGCCGTATCAGCCTCGTCGTTCAGCGCCAACCGGGTGCCCAGCAGCAGATCGTTCTGGAAATTCGTCAGCGCCTCGTCGCCGCGCTGGTCCCATGCGTATTCGGCGATCAGGCCAAGATCCGCATTCGAGTCCGCGATCCCGAACAGCGTGTATTCGACGCCGCCCGTGGCCGCCACGAAAGGTTCTTCGCGAAAGATCGCGTTCTTCTGCCCGCCGCGCCAGATGGTCTCCAGCTTCCAGAGCGTTGCTTCGGTCGTGTACTGCGCATCTAACCCGACCTGTGTGATACGCTCATAGAAGGGGCGCAGCGCGCCGATCGCCGGGTCAAAGAAGAAGGCCGGATCGCGCCCGAGCCCGTGGAACGCCGATAACCCCAGATCCACGTCCCCGAACACGCCCGAGTACCGGGCCGCAAAGGACGGCGTCCATTCCTCCGCATCCGTATCGTAGAGCGGCCGGGCCGTGTTCACCGGCGGGTTCGTCCGAAGACGGCCAGAGACACCCGGAAACGTCCGCTCCCGAAAGTAGGGCATGAAGAAGCCCGAGAACTCGCCGAAGTCCGAGAGATACCCCACCCGCAGCATGGGCTGGCCGAGCCGGTCCTCGTCGTCCAGATCCTCGACCTGATCCGTCTGGTTGATGATGTCCACGAGATGGACAACCTCGGTCTTGCCCCAGAACACCGTGTCCGCACCCAGCGTCACCGACCAGGGCCCGGTCACATAGTCGACCTTGGCCTCGCGGACATCCCAATGGGTGCGGCGGTCATCGGCGATGTCGAAGCGCGCGAACGGGGTCAGGCGCAGCGCCAGATCCCCGTCCATCCACTCGGCCAGGAACGTCATCTGGCCCGCGATCGACAGCCCGTCCCGGTCCTGCCCTTGAAACTGGGGGTCGCGGAAGAAGCCGGTCCCCTCCAGTTCGATCTCGCCGAAGATCTCGGTTTCCGGGCCCGCATCCCCGGCCTTCGCGTCTCCGCCGCAGGCCGCGATCAGCGCGACCGCGGCGGCGACGAACAGCCCACCGGACAGCCAGCGGCGAACTTTACCGTGCCACTGATTTAAGGCGGTTCGCATCGAAGTCCCCTTCCGTCAGACCGGTGCGGAACCGGTAGTTCGTCCAGACCAGATCGGTCGCCTTGCCGGTCTGCTTGTTCACCATCTCCATCAGGCCCGCGCGCCAGTACTGGCCGAGATATTGCTCATAGCCCTTGAAGGTCAGCGCCTTCTCGAGGTCCCCGCGACGGTTGTGGAACTCGATATACTGGAGGCGGTATTCTGCGGTATCGGTCCAGGCCACGCGCTTCGAGTACCCGGATTTCGGGTTCTTCGGATAGCTCTCGGTCACGTGGCAGGTGAGGCTCGCATCCGTCGGGCACGGCTCATCGCGGATCCAGAGATAGGTGTAATCGTCCACCTCCTGCGAACCGAGGTCCTCATAAGAGAACTCCGAGCCCACGAACTTGCCCGTCCGGTTCGACGAGGAAATCCGCTTCACCCGCTTCACCGCAGGCAGGTAGAGCCATTGGTCATCATCCGAGGGCTCGATATTCGCATGGGTAAGCAGTGCCGTGCCCCGGATGTCGCGCGGCTTGGAGAACACGATGATCCCGAGATCTCCGAGCCCCGGA